>CAYGBB010000217.1:438-4102 GCA_964347985.1 uncultured Moraxellaceae bacterium | reverse complement strand
AAAGAAAATGACCCCCAGAATCCCCCAGAAAAGCACCTGATGCTGATGCTTGCGGGGCACCCCAAAATAGGAAAACACCACCGCCATCACGAACAGATTATCCATCGAGAGGGACTGCTCGATCAGATAACCCGTGAAAAACTCCATGGCACGCGCACTGCCGAATTGCCACCAGATCCAGGAACCAAATAAAAGGGCAATACACAGATAACCGGCGGACAACCAAAGGCTGTTTGCCACACTGATTTCATGATGATCCCGGTTCAGGATGCCAAGGTCGACGACGAGCAGCGTGATGACAATGCCCAGAAAGGCGAGCCACAGCCAGACCGCCGTGCCCATCATGCTCATCAGCAGCACATCATGAAGAAATGCCATGCAGGGCCTCCACGCAGCCCATGAGACTCATGCTCTTCAGTGAAATGTAGCCGATGAAACCCCGTCGCATACCGGCTTTTTGTAGTCTGCAGGCAGTTACCGCAGGCTGACGCCCCGGCAACTGCTACAGCACGCGAGCATCGCCCTCTTGCAACACAATGAAGCGGGATGGTTCCACCTGATGTTTCTCCAGAGCCGCGGCCAGATCCCTGACCGGGCGATCAATGGTTTCGTCCGTGAGCTGGAAGGTATTGAAATGGATGGCCAGTGACGCATCTGTCCCCAGATCCTGATGCGCCCGAACGGCATCATCCGGGTTCATGTGCACCGGCCCCATGAACCAGTACGGCTCGTAGGCGCCAATCGGCAACAGCGCCAGCCGCGGACTGCCGAGACGTTCCCGGATTTCGCGAAAATGGGGGCCGTAACCGGTATCACCGGCAAAATACATCGCACCGGCAGCTGTCTCCACCCACAAGCCGCCCCACAGGGTCATGTCACGGTCACGCAGCCCTCGCCCGGAGAAATGCTGCGCTGGAACAAAGTGGATTTTCATGTCGCCATGTGTGAGGTGATGCCACCAGTCGAGCTCACTGACGTGCTTGATGCCATTCGCATGCAGCAACGGCGCATTGCCAAGACCGGTGACAATATGGGGATGATCGCGACGCTCCAGCCATTTGAGTGTGGCCAGATCGAGATGGTCGTAATGATTGTGACTGAGCAGCACCACATCGATGGGTGGCAAATCCTGCAGGGCCACACCCGCCGCACGTACCCGACGGGGACCCACATAACTGAAGGGACTGACCCGCTCAGACCACACGGGATCGGTCAGAAGATTATAGGGGCCAATCTGCACCAGTACGGTCGCATGATTGATGAATGTCACCCGCCAGTCACGAATCTGTGTGGAGTGGCGCTCCGGAGGCCGCGGAAACGTTTCGTTATCCACCCAGCCCGGCCAGCGTGCCGGCTGACGATTGCGTAACCAGGTAAAGACCTGCCCAAGATCACGTGCGGGGGCCGCCGAATTGAAAAACCGTTCACCATTGCAATGTTCCGACACCGGGTAGCGACGTGCCGGCCGCGCCAGCAAACGGTCACGCGGCTTTTCCACACGAAGCTCCGGCTCGTGACGGCGGGAGGGTTTGTCGGCCATGAGAAATCCTGTATCAATGTAAAAGCCGTGTCCCGGACAAGAAGGCCTGATGCGTGTTACTGCCGCAAATAAACGACCAGCGCATCGTGATCCGAACTGCCAACAGCAGAGTCAGATACTTTTACCATGCGCCGCTGCGCATCTGCATTACCACGGCTGGCCACCACGGCTTTCACTCGTGGCAGCAACGCCGGGCTGGCAAAGATGTTGTCGATGAGTTCGGGACGGCACTGGAACACATAACTGTAGCGCTCCGCCTCCGGCAGGCGCTGGCCCAGCATGGCCAGGCCCGCCACTTGCAACTGCCCAAGCACGTCGACACCACCCAGCACTTCCGGGGTGGCATTGAAGTCCCCCAGCATCAGGACGGCCGCCTGCGGGTGCGCCTTCTGGTACTGCCGCCACCAGCTCACCAGTGCGGCGACCTGCTGACGACGCTTATCCGCAATCCTGAGAGCCTTGGCCGGCTTGTCGGAGCCCTTCAGTGACCTGAGATGGACATTGACCAGCTCCAGCGTTCCGCCCTTGCCATCCCGCACCACCAGGTGCAGGGGCGGCCGATCAAACAGGGGCTTGCCGTCGATGCGCATCTCCGCCATCAGGGGGGTAACCGACAGCACCGTCCAGTCCGGCCGGACCAGAAAACCGACATCAATACCACCAGGGTCCTGCCCTTCGATCAGGACGGCCTGATGCGCCCGCCGACCTGACTGGCGGGCGACCTCAGCCGCCAGCGCACCCAACAGGTAAAGACCTGCCCAAGATCACGTGCGGGGGCCGCCGAATTGAAAAACCGTTCACCATTGCAATGTTCCGACACCGGGTAGCGACGTGCCGGCCGCGCCAGCAAACGGTCACGCGGCTTTTCCACACGAAGCTCCGGCTCGTGACGGCGGGAGGGTTTGTCGGCCATGAGAAATCCTGTATCAATGTAAAAGCCGTGTCCCGGACAAGAAGGCCTGATGCGTGTTACTGCCGCAAATAAACGACCAGCGCATCGTGATCCGAACTGCCAACAGCAGAGTCAGATACTTTTACCATGCGCCGCTGCGCATCTGCATTACCACGGCTGGCCACCACGGCTTTCACTCGTGGCAGCAACGCCGGGCTGGCAAAGATGTTGTCGATGAGTTCGGGACGGCACTGGAACACATAACTGTAGCGCTCCGCCTCCGGCAGGCGCTGGCCCAGCATGGCCAGGCCCGCCACTTGCAACTGCCCAAGCACGTCGACACCACCCAGCACTTCCGGGGTGGCATTGAAGTCCCCCAGCATCAGGACGGCCGCCTGCGGGTGCGCCTTCTGGTACTGCCGCCACCAGCTCACCAGTGCGGCGACCTGCTGACGACGCTTATCCGCAATCCTGAGAGCCTTGGCCGGCTTGTCGGAGCCCTTCAGTGACCTGAGATGGACATTGACCAGCTCCAGCGTTCCGCCCTTGCCATCCCGCACCACCAGGTGCAGGGGCGGCCGATCAAACAGGGGCTTGCCGTCGATGCGCATCTCCGCCATCAGGGGGGTAACCGACAGCACCGTCCAGTCCGGCCGGACCAGAAAACCGACATCAATACCACCAGGGTCCTGCCCTTCGATCAGGACGGCCTGATGCGCCCGCCGACCTGACTGGCGGGCGACCTCAGCCGCCAGCGCACCCAACACCTGCCGGCTTTCAACTTCCTGTACCGCCAGCACATCCGTAACCTGCAACACATCCACCATCTGGCGTGCCAGCTTGTCCAGCTTCAACCGGTATTTTTCAGGCGAGGCCACTTCTCCGCCGTTATCGACATCATCAAACAACCGCCACAGGTTCTGTGTCGCAACAGTCACCTCACCCGGTGCGGCAACAGGCAGCGATTGCGCTGTCTTCAACCGTGGTCGCTCGCAGCGACTGCCATTGGCATTTGCCATGCCAGTCGCCAGCAAACCCAGCACAAACAACAGTGAAACCAGAAACCGGGGGAAACTCCTCATGGGTACATCCTTGCACAGAGGCCTGATAAAAAACCGAACCGCATGATACAGGCGAGGCCGTCATAAAAAAGAGGCCCGGATTACCGGGCCTCTTTTTAATTGTCTGCATGCCATCAGGCGTGTGATGACGGCTTGTCTTCCCCGTCAGAC
>CAYGBB010000217.1:0-428 GCA_964347985.1 uncultured Moraxellaceae bacterium | reverse complement strand
TGGGCATACAGCTTGCGTTGCCGTTCGCTGACCTTGAACAGCCGTCGCACCACCACAAAAAACACCGGCACCAGGAATACGGCAAACAGCGTCGCCGTAATCATGCCGCCCATGACGCCCGTGCCAATGGCGCGCTGGCTGGCAGAACCGGCACCACTCGCCAGCACCAGCGGCAACACGCCCAGAATGAATGCCAGCGAGGTCATCAGGATCGGGCGGAAACGCAAATGCACCGCCTCCAGTGTCGCCTCGATTAATCCCTTGCCCTGTGCCTGCAGGTCCTTGGCAAACTCGATGATCAGGATGGCGTTTTTCGCTGACAAGCCCACCACCGCAATCAGGCCCACCTTGAAATACACATCATCCGGCATGCCGCGCAACGTGACACCCATCAAGGCACCAAACACCCCGAGTGGCACCACCAGAAT
>CAYGBB010000216.1:0-4109 GCA_964347985.1 uncultured Moraxellaceae bacterium | reverse complement strand
TCTTCGGCCTGCTTCTCGAGTGCATCGGGATTATCGTGATCTTCCTGTGCAAAGGGGATGCCTGCATCAGGGACTTCCACAAAATTGTAGTCCGGGGTGTTGCCCTTGGTGGCTCCATTGATGCTGGCCAGATTGAGATAGCCGGCCCGTAACATGGCATGTCGTTTCTGCAATTGCTGCAATGCCGCTCTGGCTGCCTCTGCCGTCAGTATGCCTTCAAGTTCCAGACAGCTGACGACATTGCCACCGCCGGGACTCAACTCGGCATAAACGGGAAAGCTGGCCTCATGTACGCTCATTTTGCGCAGTACGGTGAGCTGAGGATTTTTCACGGAGGCATTCATGAAGTCAGCCCTGTCAGGGAGAGATCAGCATCTGTAGTGCTTGCAGTCTGTGCCAGCGGTGTCGTCTTGAGGCGGATGCCATTGCGGGTCGACCATACCAGCCGCAATACCGGGCGCATGTCCTGCCCTTGAATCCACTCAAAACGGTAGTGACGGATGAGTTGTGCCAGCACTATGCCTGCCTCCAGCATGGTGAAACGGTGGCCAATGCACAGTCGTGGGCCAATACCGAAGGGGGCGTAGGCGTACTGGGTGCGGGCAGCTTCATTTTCCGTAGAAAAATTTTCAGGATCGAAAAAGTCGGCGTTGTTGCCCCAGTAGACGGGGTTGTTGTGCACACTGCCAATCATGACCAGCATCACGGCATCCTTGGGAATGCGGTAGCCACCCAGTACGGTTTCTTCACCGGCCGAGCGCAGCATGATCGGTATGGGTGGACGCACGCGAAGTGTTTCTTTCACTACCTTTTCAAGGGTGACGAGTGCACGGAAGTCTTCATAGTCAATCGACTCTTTTGCGCCGACAACCTGCTCAATTTCTGCGCGAACCTTGTCCTGTAGTTCGGGATGTGTGGCAAGGTAGTACAGCACCCAGTGCAGCAGGGTGCCTGTGGTTTCATGACCGGCGGCAACAAAGTTGTGCACCAGCTGCATCAGTTCTTCATCATTGAGATGGCTACCGGTTTCATCCGTGGCACGCAGGAAGTAATCAAGCAGTACCTTGGCCTCGCCATGCCCCTCGCGTCGTTCCTTGATGATTTCCTCAAGAATGCGGCGCTGTGACAGCATCAGGCGATCAAGCCGGTAGTTGGATGGTAGCGGCAGTTTTTTCCAGTATTTAGTACGCTGCAACCGTATCATGAGTTCACGGCATGCTGCTTCTTCTGCCTCCAGGATGGGATCAGAGGCACCTCCAGGTGTCAGTGATTCCAGGCGATAGTCAAAGCCGACCTGGCAGATGATGGCCAGCGAGATGCGGTTGGCGAACTCCAATGCCTCGACCTCGTCCATCTTGCCCAGTTCACTCACTGCGCGGAGGGCAATATCGTTCATGTCTCCGACCATTGCTTGCAGTTGATCGTGCCGGAAGGCCGGCATGCTGATCTGCCGTTGCCGCAACCATTGCTGTCCTTCGGTCACGAGAATGCCAAGGTCTCCACCAATCGCCTTCATTTCGTCGACAGCATCACCTGACTTCGGGAATTTATCGCGATCTGTCACCAGTACTTGATAAATAAGGTCAAGGTCTGACACCACAACCCATGGAGTGCCGAGAATGTTCAGACGGAATATATCGCCATGCACTTTCTGAAGCTGACGCATGGAGTCATAAAGACAGCCGCCTTCCCCCTTGGCCATGAGCGGAAGATGCCCAAGCATGCCGGCAGGCGGTTCGGGGAGTTCATTGATGGTGCTGTCTGTTTGTGCTGGCAAAGTACCTGTCGGCATAAGCGGAGATGTCGTGGTTTCCTTGTCACCATGGCGCCAGACCAGCCATGCAGGCAGAACAACCAGATCCACGGATACAGCGATCAACAATGCAATTGCGGTCAGCAACCCCATGTCGGCATTGGCGGTGTAGTGCGAGAAGGCCAGTACACCAAACCCCCCTGCAAAGAGCAGGGTGGTGGTGAGCATGGCCATGCCAGTGGTGGCATGCACCTCCAGAACGGCGTCACGCACACTTTTGCCTTTGCGAATAAGGTTGTTGTAACGGTTGAGGAAATGGATGGTGTCATCCACCACCAGGCCCAGGCTTAACTCCGCCACTGCTGCGACACCAATGCCGATGCGTCCGTCGATATAGCCCCAGAGGCCGAATGCCACCGAGGCTGGCAAGAGGTTCGCAAACACGGAAAGAATGCCAAGACGCACCGAGCGGAAGGCAACCAGCAGTACACCGGAAATAAGCACCATGGAAAAGAAGGTGCCGTAGATCATGTCCGGTATGTTGTTCATTGCCATGGTCGAGAACATCAGGTCCAGCCCCGCGCCCTTGGCATGCATGGGTGCAGGCGCATGTTCAGCCAACCATGTTTCGGCACGTTTGTTCAGTGCCAGGATATGTTTGGTGTCCGTTTCCCAGACAGACACAACCACCAGGCTTTGACGTTTGTCCAGACTGACGATGTTGGTCAGGCCCATGCCATAGGGCAATGACAGTTCGTAGAGCAGTGAATACTGACTGGCCAGCTCGCGGTTGGCAGGCAGGCGGTAGGCGTCGTCACGATTACCATTTACTGCCTTGTTGAGCCTTTTGACGACATCGGCATAACTCACCACATGTGCTACTTCCGGTTGCTCACGCAGCCAGGTCGTGTATTCATCGAGGCGCTTCTGGTAGGCAGGGTCATGCACGCCATCGGCCTCACCGGAATCCACCGAATACATGAGGCGGTGGAGGCCCGTAATATTGGTGTTGATGAAATCATTTGCGCGTCGGAACGAAAAGCTGTCGTCCAGATAGCGCGTGAACATTTCATTGAGTTCGTTACGCGGCAGGCCAGCCAGCAGAACCCCGGCCACGAGCACGGCACCCAACACCACCGAACGGGGATACCTGATGGAAAAGCTGACCAGTCGGTGCATGGCGCGGTCGGAGCGCGAAGCCTGCGGGGTGTGCTTGAAGGGCAACAGCAGCACCAGTGCCGGCAGCAAGGTCAGTACCAGCACCCATGCCCAGCCCACACCAAACGCCACCAGGTTGCCAAGCTCCTGATAAGGAGGTGATTCGTGGAAATTCAGGCTGAGGAAACCGAACATCGTGGTCAGGGTGGTGAGCAATACGCCTTTGAAGTTTTCATGCAGTGAGGCACGCATGGCATCTTTTTTGGACAGACCCTTGCGGTATTCCTGGAGGAAGCTTGTCAGCAGATGCACGGAATCTGCCACGGCGATTGTCATCATCATGACGGGGGCGAACATGTTGACGGCATTGATGCTGCCGTCCAGCCAGCACTTCAGGCCCATGGTGAACAGCGTGGTGAACGTCACGACGGTTAATGTGATGACGGTGGCCATGGCGCTTCGTGTCAATACCAGCAGCAGGATGACCATGACGGCATAGCTGGCTGGAATCAGCGTGAGCATGTCCTGTTGCATGGCATCGGTGAAGGCATTTGCATTCGCCACGGTGCCGGTAAGGTGATAATCGAGATGAGGGTGGCGGGCAGCCTGCTCGGCCACCATCTTGTCGACATGGCGGCCGATCTCCGGATTTTCCGAGAGAGGGTTTGCCGGCAGCTGGAAGGTAATGTTGATGATCGCAGCCTTGCCGTCACGGGCTACATACAGGCCCGCCAGCTCCGGAGATGACAATACGATTTTTTTCGCGGTGCTTATTTCAGCATCGGTAAGTTTCGCCGGATTTTCCAGGAGCTGGGTGACAAGGATCTGGTCGTCATCACCATAAGTGTGGTTGTAGTTGGTGACCGAGTCTACGCGCGATGAATAGGGGGATTTCCAGCTTGCTTCGGTCAGCTCGTAAATGGCCTGCAGGGTTTCGCGCTCAAAGATATCCCCTTCTTTCGGGGCAATGGCGATAACGATGTTGTCATTCTTGGCATACGTGTCCTCCTGCTCGTTCATGGCAATGAGCAGAGGGGCGTCCTTTTCGAACATCAGCTTGTAGTCGTTGGCGAGCCACGCGTTCTTGTAGCCGACACAGGCTGCAATGGTCAGTGCCAAAACCACCAGAATCGTGTTCCTGGGATTGTCGAGTACCTTTTCCAGAAAGCGGTAAATCATTGTGTGCTCCACCATGAAT
>CAYGBB010000215.1:0-4141 GCA_964347985.1 uncultured Moraxellaceae bacterium | reverse complement strand
GGGTGTGGTAGACATCCAGACGCTTCTTTACGGTCTCTTCCTTGTCGTCATCACGCTGTACCAGATCTTCACCTGATGCATCATCCTTGCCTGCCACCTTTGGCGGATTGTATTTGACGTGATAAACACGGCCCGAGGCCGGATGAACACGGCGCCCGGACAGACGTTCGATAATTTCGGCATCAGGTACGTCAATTTCGATCACATGATCGATATCCACACCCGCCTCGATCATGGCCTCTGCCTGGGGAATCGTGCGCGGGAAACCATCAAACAGAAAGCCCTTGGCACAATCCGGTTGGGTAATACGGTCTTTTACCAGCCCAATGATGATCTCATCAGACACAAGCCCACCGGCATCCATGATTTTCTTTGCCGCCACACCCAGCTCCGAGCCAGCTTTTACCGCTGCGCGCAGCATGTCTCCGGTAGAAATCTGGGGAATGCCGAATTTCTGCATGATGAGCTGAGCCTGAGTGCCTTTGCCCGCACCGGGAGCCCCCAGAAGAATGATGCGCATAACGATGTCACTCCAAGAATCAGAAATCAGGGTTTCCGGGCAAATAGCCTGTCATCCCGGGCATTATCCGGAGATAGGCAGATCTGCATTCACCAACAGAGGGAAGGCCGCAAAGATACACTCGGGACGAATCAATCACAAGCAGACTGCCAGGTCACCCCGCTGGGCATGCACAGGCTCAGGGCACCAGGTTATTGATGCGCAATGCCACCGTCTGACCTTGCTGGCCCTGCCGTACCGGCACAGCAACCGCCTCCAGATCACCGGAACGCTTTTCGGGCGAGCCATGCCGGGACACCCGGGCTTCCACCACTATCTCGCTGACTGACGACAGCAACCGGGTTGGCATCATGCTTTGTGAGTCATCAAGCTCCACCGTCACCGGCAGCTCCCCGGCCATTTTCTTGATCACCGCCAGTGGCATCGGAGGCCCTTGCAGGGCTCTTGCAAACACATAGAGCGTGTCATCCGGGCTGAACTTGCCCGCCAGCGCCTTGTCGATCTGTACTGTCACTCGCAATACCGGCTGTTTCCGGACGGCAACGCTGCCGTCTGCACTCGCCTGCAATTGCTGACGCGCATCACTCAATGCACGCCGAACCTCCTGCATGGCCGCCGATGTGTCATTCGGCAGGCGACGCTCACGTACCGTCTGCAGCTGCTCCAGTACCGGTACCGCGAGTGCAGGATCACCACTGCGATAGGCACCCAGACCCAGCAGCAGAAGTGCTCCTTCATGTTCCGGCTCTCGCTGCACCACCGCTTGCAGCAGATCCCGACTCATCTCATCAAGCCGGCCCTGGTTGCTGAACAAGCGCGCCTGGGCAAAGGTCAGGGCATAACGTGTATCGTCAGGCTTGAGACGCCAGGCACGTTCAAACGCTACCAGCGCCTGCGGCAGTGCTTCCGCCTGTGCATAGGCAACACCCAGGGTATACCAGCCATCTGGCTGCACCGGATTCTTCTGCAACTGCACCTGCAAACCCTGAATGATCTGCGCCAGGGAAAATGCATTCTGTTCCGCTTCTGTCGGCAGTTGTCCGGCAATAACACGCTCTGCCGTGGGCGCAATGCGTTTTTTCAACTGCCACCAGGAGGCTATGTCCGGGGAATACTGGGTGCCGGCATAAAACATCATCGCACCCGCTGTTGCGAACATGGCAAGCACGACTGGCAGACGCCACGTCCCTGCACGATCACGCGCCTCCGCAGGCACCTCCAGCGTCAGCAAATTACGCTGCAGTTCTGTCTTCAGATCATCAAAGGTTGCCGAATCAATCCGGCCATCCCCCTGATCGCGGCTCAGTTCATCCAGCCGCTCCTGATACACGCGGCGATTCAGCATGAGCAACGTCTGCTCATCACGATGCGGTGCCCGCCACAACGGCCATAACACCAGCAGCACCACGGCCAGCGACAGCAGGATCGTCAATATCCAGAAAGCGTTCATGTGTTCGGATCAATCCTGCGAAGTGGGTTCGTCATCGAGCAGCCGCGCCAGTCGCTCACGTTCCTCTGCCGACATGGTTGCAGGTGCCGCCGCCGGTCGCCTGACACGCCAGACCAGAATGACCGCACCAAGCAGCAGCAGTACAAAAGGGCCCATCCAGAGCAGCATCGTGCTGCGCCGTACCGGCGGCCGGTACGTAATGAAGTCGCCGTAACGGTCAATCATGTACGTGCGGATTTCTTCATCCGACTTGCCTTCCATCATCAATTCATAGGCCCGGTTCTTGAGATCAGTCGCCACACCCGCATCCGAGCCCGCCAGATTCTGGTTCTGGCATTTCGGGCAACGCAACTCATCAATCAGCAGGCGATAGCGCTGCTCCTGCTCCGGCGACTCGAACTCGTACACGTCAATCGCGGCATGAGCGCCCAGACTGGCCAGCAACAGGAGCGTGGAAATAATCAGCTTCATGCTAGTTCCCCTGCTCTTCCGGCAATGGCTGGTTGGCCACCAGCGCGTCATAACGCGGCTTCAACACGGTTTCCCAGTTCTGTGGATCAAGCACGCCGACAAAGCGATAACGGATATTGCCTTCTCGATCGAGCAGATAGGTTTCAGGCGCACCATACACACCGAGATCCAGTCCCAGATTGCCTTTCTCATCGAACACACTGAAACGGAACGGATTGCCATGCAGCTCCAGATACTTGGTGGCCGACTCACGAATATCCTTGTAGTTCACCCCGACAATAGGCACCCCCAACCGAGCCATTTCCATGAGGACCGGATGCTCGACCTGACAGGAAATGCACCAGGTTGCCCAGACATTGAGAACGGTGACCTGCCCTTTGACATCATTGGTCGACACTACACGTGCCGGCTCGGTCAGTGACGACAGGCTGAAGGCCGGCAAAGGTTGTCCCAGACGCGCTGAAGGCAATGTGGTCGGATCGGTGCCAAGACGACTGCCCAGTAAAATGGCCAGGCCCACAAACAGGATCAGGGGCAGCGCATACAGCGCAATTCGGACATGCTTGTTCATCAAACTGCTTCTCCCGCCACCACCGCATTGCTGCTTTTCACCTTGAGGCGATAACGCCGGTCACTCGCCGCCAGCAGCCCCCCCACAGCCATGAACAGGGCACCCAGCCAGACCCAGCGCACAAACGGCTTGTGGTAAATTCGTACCGCCCAGGCATCGCCCTCCAGTGGTTCGCCCATGGCGACATAGAGGTCACGGAACAGACCAGCATCAATTGCCGCTTCCGTCATGACGTTGCGCTGCACAAAATAAAAGCGCTTTTCCGGATGCAGCGTGGAAACCAGCTGATCGCCATCCATTACATCCATGGTGCCACGTGTGGCGGAGTAATTCGGGCCGTGCAATTTCTCGACGCCCTTGAATACAAAGCGATAATCCCCCACCGAGACACTGCTTCCCGGTGCCAGACGGACATCCCGTTCGACACTGTATGCCGACGTAAATGCCACCCCCAGTACGGTAACCACCAGACCAAGATGAGCTACCTGCATGCCGACATAGCTGCGCGACAGGCGACGCAGACCGGCCCCTACCCCTGCCCTGGCTGTTCGCACTTTCTGCACCACATCACTCAAGGCCGACAGTACCACCCAGAATGACAATACCGACGCCAGAAAAACACCGACACCTGCACCACCAAACACCAGCAGTGGCAAGGCAACACCCAGTATCACTGCAGCCAGCAGAATACGTCCGTAAGGCCGTAGCAGTAACGCTGCATCATGGCGCTTCCAGTTGGCCTGCGGTCCAATGGCCATGAAGACCATCAGCAACAGGGTCAACGGCACGAACAGCAGATTGAAATAAGGAGGGCCCACCGAAATCTTGCCAAGATTGAACGCATCGGCCACCAGCGGAAACAGGGTGCCGAGAAAAACCACCGTCGTCGCCGTCAGCAGCAGCAGGTTGTTGGCGAGCAGGAACATTTCACGCGACACAAGCTCATAGCGCGACTCATTCGCCAAAGAGCCGGCACGCAGGGCAAACAGGGTCAGCGAACCGCCCACCACCACGCCCAGGATACCGAGCACAAACAGGCCGCGTGCCGGATCAGAAGCAAAGGCATGCACCGAGGTCAGCACTCCTGAGCGCACGAGGAACGTCCCCAGCAAACTGAGGGCAAAGGCAA
>CAYGBB010000214.1:0-4144 GCA_964347985.1 uncultured Moraxellaceae bacterium | reverse complement strand
GGCGTCGAGCAGCGCCGTTTAATAGCTCCCTTCTCCCCCAGGGGAGAGGGGAGTTGATGGCTCAATCACTGGAACAGACTTACCATGACCACCATTCCCCAAAGCAAAAATCCCCAGATCAAAATCCCCGCCACTTACATGCGCGGCGGCACCAGCAAGGGTGTGTTCTTCCGTCTGCGGGATTTGCCCGAGCGCTGCCAGGTGCCGGGCGAGGCGCGAGACCAGCTGTTCATGCGCGTGATCGGCAGTCCCGATCCCTATGCCAAGCACATCGACGGCATGGGGGGGGCGACCTCCAGCACCAGCAAGTGCGTGATCCTGTCGAAGAGCGCGCAGCCGGATCACGATGTTGACTATCTCTACGGTCAGGTTTCCATCGACAAGGCTTTCGTGGACTGGAGTGGCAATTGCGGCAACCTGTCCACGGCTGCCGGCGCTTTCGCGATTCATGCCGGTCTGGTGGATCCGTCGCGCATTCCCGGCAACGGTGTCTGTGTCGTGCGCATCTGGCAGGCCAATATCCACAAGACCATCATCGCCCACGTGCCCGTGACCAGCGGTCAGGTGCAGGAAACCGGTGATTTCGAGCTGGACGGCGTGACCTTCCCGGCCGCCGAGATCGTGCTCGAGTTTCTGGATCCGGCCGATGACGGGGATGGCGAGGGGGGCGGCTCGATGTTTCCCACCGGCAATCTGGTCGATGACCTCGAGGTACCGGGTATCGGCATGCTGAGGGCGACCATGATTACCGCCGGTATCCCGACGGTGTTCGTGAATGCCGAAGATATCGGCTACACCGGAACCGAGCTGCAGGATGCCATCAATGGTGACGTCAAGGCCTTGGCGAAGTGCGAGGCCATCCGCGTCGCCGGTGCCTTGCGCATGGGCTTGATCAAACAGCCGGAAGAGGCGGCGACTCGTCAGCACACGCCCAAGATTGCCTTCGTCTCCCGGCCGAAGGACTATCTGTCATCCAGTGGCAAGGTGGTCAGGGCGGGTGATGTGGACCTGCTGGTCCGCGCCCTGTCCATGGGCAAGCTGCATCACGCCATGATGGGTACGGCCGCCGTGGCCATCGGCACCGCCGCCGCCATTCCGGGCACGCTGGTCAACCTGGCCGCCGGTGGCAGTGCCCGCAGTGCGGTACGCTTCGGCCACCCCTCCGGTACCTTGCGGGTGGGGGCGGAGGCCGCCCTGGTCAACGGCGAGTGGGTGGTGAAGAAGGCCATCATGAGCCGCAGTGCCCGCGTTCTCATGGAAGGCCGGGTGTGCGTGCCCGGCGACGCCTTCTGACTTGTCTCCTCTCCCCTGGAAAGGGAGAAGAGCGCAGGCTGGGACATCGGCGCCATCATTCGCTGGCCGGATTACAGCGACACCTGGCTGGCTGCCGAGTGGGGCATCCCTCAGGCATCCGTATCATCTCCAAGCAGCGTCCCCTGGCCAATCCGGCCGACCGCACCATTGCCTTCAGTACATGGTGGCCGTGCCGCTGATTTTCGGTGATCTCCTTACCGAGCATTACGAAGACCGCTTTCATGCCGCCCATCTGCTGATCGATGCACTGCACGACAAGATGGAGGTGGTGGAGAACCAGTGTTACTCCGCCGACTACCACGATCCGGGGAAGCGCTCGATCGTCAACGCCATTCAGGTATTTTTCAGGAATGGCAGCAAGACCGACAATATCGCTGTGGAATACCCGCTTGGCCACTGCCGCCGTGCCGAGGGCATCCCGGTTCTGGAGCAGAAGTTCAGGAGCAACCTGGCCACGCGCTTTGTGCCGGCTCGTGCCGACAGGATATTTACGCTCTGCAAGGATCAGCAGGGGGGAAGGCACGGCCGTCAACGAGTTCATGGATCTGTTCGTGATCTGATAGCCGCCCTGGTCAGGGGCTGGAGGTGTGCCCGCGCGGTGATACAGTAGTGGCCATGGCCTTCAAAAGCATCGCCCCAGTGTCGGGCCTCCTGCAAAATCAAAACCACCGCCAACCCCGGGTTGACCCTTGCCTCAGAGAGACTTTCTTTGGGGGTGCAGGAAGGCGCGACCGCGCGGGCGATGCAGGCCGCCAATGCCCGCAAAGCATTGATGACTCACACCAGGCGCCGCTTGATCCCTGCTATCGCCAGTATCCGTGTCGAGATTTCTTCAATTGAGAGATGCGTGGTGTTGATGTAGGGAATGTTTTCCTTGTTGAACAGGGCCTCTACGGCGCGCGTCTCCATTTCACATTGCTGGATGGACGCGTACTTGCTGTTGGCTTTGCGCTCATTGCGTATGGCGGACAAGCGATCTGCATTGATGATCAGGCCAAACAGTTTTTTCTTGTGCTCTTTCAGGGCGGCCGGCAGACGCAGATCGTCGAAGTCATCTTCGGTCAGCGGGTAGTTGCCCACATGCACGCCAAACTGAAGCGCCATGTAGAGCGAGGTGGGGGTTTTGCCTGAGCGGGAAACGCCGGTCAGGATGATGTCGGCACGGTCGTAGTGACGGGTACGGGCACCGTCATCATTGTCGAGAGCAAAATGCACGGCTTCGATGCGAACGTTATAGGTCTCGTTATTGACGATGGAGTGCGACTTGCCAACGGTATTGACAGGCTGGGAGCAGAGCTCGGTGCCCAGTTTGCCGACAAAGGTTTCAAACACATCCAGCATAAAGCCGTCGGCCCTGGCGATAACGTCGCGGATGTCCTTGTTGACAATGGTATCGATGATAATGGGGCGGGTACTTGAGGCTTCAGCTATCTGGTTGATCTGGTGAACCGCCGACCAGGCCTTTTCGACCGTGTCCACATAGGGCATGGTCAGCTCCTCAAACTCCACATCCTCAAATTGCGACAGCAGGCTGTGACCGAGGGTTTCTGCGGTAATGCCTGTGCCATCAGAGATAAAGAAAATACTGCGCTTCATCAGAGTGAGTCCTTTGGGCAGGTTTAAAAGGCGGTGCTCCGGTGCTTTTCCGCAAGCATTTTCCGGAAGTTTTGAGTACAATCCCCCGCTTCTGCAGGGGCGGTCTGGCACCCAGTGTATGTCCAAATCCCCTTTGCTGAACAGCGGCCCCCACAAGGAAATCCGCTTTCGTATCAAAAGCTTGGCTGCCCACTGCAGCCGACCAACCGCGTAATGCTAGGGAGTCGCACCTTGGAAGCATCTGTCATCTGGTTTCAGGATCTTGGCAAGCATGATGTCGAGCGCGTAGGCGGCAAGAATGCCTCGCTCGGCGAGATGATCAGCAACCTCGCCCATGCCGGGGTATCCGTGCCTGGCGGCTTCGCAACCACTGCCCAGGCCTATCGTGACTTTCTGGAGCAGTCTGGTCTTAACAAGCGCATCAAGGATGTTCTGGATGTGCTTGATGTGGATGATGTGGTCAAACTGTCTGAAGTTGGCAAGCAGATCCGCCAGTGGATCATCGATACCCCTTTGTTGCCGGCCCTTGAGAAGGAGGTGCGTGAAGCCTTCATCAAGATGGCAGACGGTAACGAGCACATGGCGGTGGCTGTGCGCTCATCCGCGACGGCCGAAGATTTGCCGGATGCTTCCTTTGCCGGCCAGCAAGAGACTTTCCTCAATATTCGTGGCATCGACAACGTGCTCGTTGCCATGCATGAAGTGTTTGCTTCGCTCTTTAATGACCGTGCCATTGCCTATCGCGTGCATCAGGGTTTTGAGCACAGCCTGGTGGCGCTGTCTGCCGGTGTCCAGCGCATGGTGCGTTCAGAGACCGGTGCGGCTGGTGTGATGTTCACACTGGATACCGAATCCGGTTTCCGTGATGCCATCTTCATCACCTCATCCTATGGCCTGGGTGAAATGGTGGTGCAGGGCGCGGTTAACCCGGATGAGTTCTATGTGCACAAGGTGACGCTGGAGGCGGGTCGTCCTGCTATCTTGCGTCGCAATCTGGGTTCCAAGGCCCAGAAAATGATTTACGGTAGCAACTTTAGCGCCGGCAAATCCACCCATATTGTGGATGTGGACAAGGCCGAGCGTGCACGCTTCTCGATTACCGATGCTGAAATCACTGAACTGTCCAAGCAAGCCCTGATCATCGAGAAGCATTACGGTTCGCCGATGGATATCGAGTGGGCAAAGGATGGTGATGACGGCAAGATTTTCATTGTTCAGGCCCGCCCTGAAACGG
>CAYGBB010000213.1:0-4182 GCA_964347985.1 uncultured Moraxellaceae bacterium | reverse complement strand
CCTCTACAGCAATCACCTGGAACAGGCCGACCTGCAGTTGTCGCGCACGCCACTCAAGCTGCCGGTGATGAAGATCAATCCGGACGTGAAGAACATTTTCGATTTCACGTTCGCGGATTTTTCACTGGAAGGCTATGAGCATCATGCTCATATCAAGGCGCCGGTGGCGGTGTGATGAGCGACACCAGACCCCGCCTGGCACTGATTGCCGCTGTCGCCGAAAACGGTTGCATCGGCATCGGCAACAAGCTGCCCTGGTACTTGCCGGAAGACCTCAAGTACTTCAAGGCCGTCACCAGTGGCAAGGCCGTGATCATGGGGCGTACGACGTTTGATTCGCTGGGCCGTCCGCTGCCCAACCGCACCAACATCGTGATCACGCGCAATGCATCGTTTACGGCTCCGGAAGGGGTACGCGTCGTGCACTCGCTGGACGAGGCCATTGCCCTGGCGGAGAGCGTGGCCGTGATTGATGGCAGCGAGGAAATCATCATCATGGGCGGCGGCCAGATCTATGCGGAGGCACTGCCGCGTATTGATCGCATGTATCTCACCGAAGTGAAAAAATCCGTCGCAGGCGATGCCTTCTTTCCGGAGTGGAACCGGCATGAATGGCAAGAGACCGGCCGCCAGGACCACCACTACGAACCGGCACAAACTGACTACAGCTTTGTGGTCTATGACCGCTGTCACTAACGAACTACCTCTTCCGGCATAGGCCGCGCAGATTACAACGGACCTGTGTCACTTCCACCACAGTTTCAGCTCGTTTCGGTTGTTGGCGGCATTGCGGACATGTTTGAATCCGGCTGAGCATTCCTGCAACCGGAGAACGTCATGTACACAACGATTGCACTGGTATTCACTTTCGGATACCTGTGCATTGCCTTCGAGCATAGCCTGCGTGTAGACAAGGCCGCCTCTGCCCTGCTGACTGCCGTGCTGACCTGGACCGTACTGGTGCTTGGCGCCGAGGCCATTATTCCTGCACTGGATATTGCGGCACACGGCGGTGATGCCACCCACATGGTCACCAGCGAACTGCGCCATCATCTGGGTGAAATCGCCGAAATCCTGTTTTTCCTGCTCGGTGCCATGACGATTGTCGAGCTGGTCGATGCCCACGAAGGCTTCAAGGTCATTACCGACCGCATCAAGACCACCAATCGCGTCAAGCTGCTCTGGCTGATCGGCTTCATTACCTTTTTCCTGTCGGCCGCCCTCGACAACCTCACCACCACCATCGTGATGATCTCGCTGCTGCGCAAGCTGATCGGGGATGCCGAGGAGCGCTGGTTTTATGCCGGCATCGTGGTGATTGCCGCCAATGCGGGCGGTGCGTGGTCACCCATTGGCGACGTCACCACCACCATGCTCTGGATCGGCAACCAGATTTCGGCGGGCGGCATCATCACACAGCTGTTCATTCCCAGCCTGGTCTGCCTGCTGGTGCCGCTCATCGTGTTGAGCTTCAGCATGAAGGGCGATGCAGCACGCCCGGCACTGACGGAAAGCGAAGACAGCCGGCGCAACCCCACGACCGCCTTCGAGCGCAATCTGGTGTTTGCCCTGGGCATTGGTGCCCTGCTGTTTGTGCCGGTGTTCAAGACGCTTACCCATTTGCCACCCTACATGGGCATCCTGCTGGGCCTGGGCGTGCTGTGGGTTACCACGGAGTTCATTCATCGCGGCAAGAACGACGAAGACAAGCATCCGCTGTCGGTGGTGGGCGTGCTGCGTCGTGTCGATACGCCCAGCGTACTGTTTTTCCTCGGCATCCTGCTCGCTGTGTCCAGCCTTGCCACCGCCGGTCATCTCACGGCGGCGGCCACCGCACTGAAGGACAGCCTGGGCAACATCTACGCCATCAACATTGCCATCGGCATCCTGTCTTCGGTGGTCGACAATGTGCCGCTGGTGGCAGGGGCCATGAAAATGTACCCGCTGGTTACTCCCGAAGCGCTGGCCAGTGCCGGCACCCAGACCGAATGGCTGTCGCACTTCGTGCAGGACGGACACTTCTGGGAAATGCTGGCTTACTGCGCCGGTACCGGCGGCAGCTGCCTCATCATCGGTTCGGCGGCGGGCGTGGCGGCAATGGGCATGGAGAAGATTGATTTCATGTGGTACCTGAAAAAAATCAGCCTGCTCGCCTTCATGGGCTACATGGCCGGCGCCCTGACCTATATCGGTATGATCCAGATGGGGTAATCCCCGACGGCCAGACATAAAAAAACCGGGAATTCCCGGTTTTTTTATGTCTGGCTTATCCGCTGCAGGCCATGTGTCAGGTCGGCTGTGTTGCTGCACCCGCAACCACCGTGACGATGGCCGGCTCGCTCTCCGAGCAGCCATGGTCATTGCACAACGCCACCTTGATCTCGACCGGCCCGGTTTCACCGAGGGCCAGATCCACAGAAACCTGCTGGGCTTGTGGCGAACGCACGGACAGGGAGCCACTACCTGCTTCACGCCCGTTCACATAGACCGTCCACTTGCGGCCATTCTCGCCCCACCACATATTCCACGTCACCTTCTGCACCGCAGAAGCCGGCACACTGTCCGGCAGACGTGCCAGCTGTGGACGTCCCGGCACCATCAGGCTGCCATCCTGGATCGCCTTTGCCGGTGCAGGCACCACCGCCACCGGAGCTGTTGTGCGCTTCTCTCCGCACCCCGCGAGAGTGCCGCCAAGCACAGGCACCAGCAGCACAGCAATCAGCAAACGGGATGACATGACAACCTCCGGAACAATCGTTTCAGAGGTGATACTAGGAAGCCGGCGCCGGAATAAACGTCGACTGGCTGACATTCCTTGTCATTCTTTCACGTTTTGTGACCGTGTCGGCACCCGCGCAGGGCCCGTGCCGGCAATGGCATCACCGCAGCACTGCCGGCACGTTGCATCAGACACCCGTCAGGCCCCGCGCCGCACCCGGAACCAGGTGGCATACATGGCCGGCAGGCTGAGCAGGGTCAGGGCCGTTGCCACAATCAGTCCCCCCATGATGGCCACCGCCATTGGCCCCCAGAAAGAGCTGGAGGCCAGTGGAATCATCGCCAGCACCGCCGCTGCCGCCGTCAGCATGATGGGACGGAAACGACGCACGGCCGAGTCGACAATGGCCGTCCAGCGGTCCACCCCGTGCGCAATGTCATGCTCGATCTGGTCGATCAGGATCACCGAGTTGCGGATGATCATGCCATTCAGGGCGATGATGCCAAGCGTCGCCACGAAGCCCATGGGAATACCGGTCACCAGCAGCATCAGGGCAGCGCCGATCACCCCCAGCGGCCCCGTGATGAACACGAGCATGGCGCGCGAGAAACTGCGCAGCTGCAGCATGAGCAAAGTGAAAATGATGAACAGCATCAGTGGCACGTTGGCTGAAATGGAATCCGTGCCTTTCTTCGATTCGGCCACGGTTCCTGCAAGATCAATGTGGTAGCCGGGCTCCAGCGTGTCGCGTAATTTGTTCAGCTTGTCATTGATGCGCAGCGCCACCGTGGCACCCTGCACGCCCTCTTTCACATCTGCCTGCACGGTAATGGCAAACTGGCGATTCTGGCGCCAGATCACGCCTGGCTCCCAGACAAATTCAGTACGTGCCACCTGCGAGATGGGAATCGACTGGCCATTGGCTGTTGGCAGATAGGCGCCCGACAATGCCGACATCGTGTCACGCTCGTTGACCGGCTGCCGCAGCATGATGCTGATCTGCTCATTTTCTTCGCGATACTGGCCAATCGGCAGCCCCGACAGAATCGCCTGGCCTGCCGTCGCCACGGTTTCAGTGGTGACGCCCAGGGCACGCGCGCGCGTCTGGTCAATCTCCAGATGCAACGCCTTGATCTGCTCCGCCCAGTTGTCATTCACGCCACGGGCATCGGGATCCGCCACCACCGTCGCACGCACCGCATCCGCGAGCGCACGCAGCTTGACCGGGTCATCTCCCAGCACGCGAAACATCACCGGGTAAGGCACAGGGGGGCCATTCGGCAGCAGGCGCACACGTGTGCGTGCTTCAGGAAATTCCTCGTGCAGGATATCCGGCAAGGCGCGACGGATGCGCTCGCGCGCCTCAAACGAGGGCGGCACCAGAATCAGTTGGGCGACATTGTTCTGCGGAAAGATCTGGTCCAGCGAGAGATAGAAACGCGGCACCCCGCGCCCCACAAACG
>CAYGBB010000212.1:0-4192 GCA_964347985.1 uncultured Moraxellaceae bacterium | reverse complement strand
ATGTGTAATTGGGTTGGGTAGTGGGTGCCAGAAACTCATAAATGGACTTGGTCGGTGCAGCAGCAGTGTTACAACCGGCACCACTGCTGTTTATGCACGTGCCGTCGTAGGCCATCCCTGCGGGCGAGGCCGCACGAAGCAGGTAGGGATTGTCGAATGGGGAGAACTGGTCGATCAGGCCGCCACGCGGGCAGTTGAGCGAGCTGGAGCTACAAGTCGTGGTGTCGCTCCACTGATAGCCATCACCCGTACCGCCAGCGCCTGAAATGTTGATGCCATACCAGCGGAGGTCACCACGACGCCAGCAATTGATATTACTGGCTACTGAGCCCGTGCCCGTACATGCGACTGTTAGTTCTGACCCCACCTGCTCGAAATAGCTTGTCGGAGCCATTGCGAATTCAAAGCCATCAAACCCGAGCGCCACACCTGCCCCGGAGACCTGCTCCATGGCGGCATCGTCCAGGTCGGCGAGCGCCCCCAGCACGGGAGCCGAAGCAATGGAAAGAGCCCCCCCTTGCAGCAGGGCGAGCAACAACGTGGCGAGGGCAGGGATTCGCATGGCGGTCTGGTATTATTTTTATAGTAGATGGCTACTATGTGACCAGACTATTGACCTTGCAGTGCCATGACCCGCCGTCCACTGTCATAAGATGACAATGACGAATTTGTGCCGACTGGTGGCCTTTTTGGTGAGGTGAGCGGGGCTTAAGCAGAGGGCCGGTTGGCGTGCTGACGCCGGTACTCGCCGGGCGATACGCCGCTCCAGCCCTTGAACGCGCGGTAGAAGTTGGCGGGTTCAGAGAAGCCCAGCAGTTCGGCGACCTGGTCGATGCTCATGGCGGGATCGCAGAGATAGCGCTGGGCATGGCGGTGGCGCACATGGTCGCGCAGGGCCAGGTAGGTGGTGTCTTCCTCCTGCAGACGGCGTTGCAGGGTGCGCGGGGTGATGTCGAGCTGGCGCGCCACCTCCTCAATGTCCAGGATGCGTTGCCCCATCAACTCTTCAAGAACGCGCAATACGGCGGCGGTGGTGGTGTCGCCCTGGGGCAGGTCAGCCAGCCGGCGCTGGGCCAGCTGCTCAATCTGCCGGTTGAAGGCCGGTGCCTTGGAGGGCAGCGGCTCATCCAGGATGTCGCGCTCCACCACCACGATGTTCTCGGGGGCGTTGAAGCTGATCTCTGCGGTTTCACCAAAAATGCGCCTGAAGTCATCCAGATAGGCTGAGCCATCATGGGTGAGTTCAACCCGGTAGACGCGAATGGTGCGGCCACTGAGGGCGGTGGTGAAGTTGATGAAGGTACTGAAATACATCTCGGCAAAGCGGAAGGAGCCGGTGAGGCCCTGCTCGGCGCTGATATGACAGGCTATGGTGGCATGGGTGCCGTTTTCAGTGAGGGTCAGGTCGCCGCAGGGATTGACCAGCGGCTTGAAGCGCAGGAACTGCTCGAAGGCTTCACGAAAGTCCGCTGCCGTGGAAATCAGCAGGCCGACCGTGTCGAGCATGTCGGTGCGCAGCATTTCCCCGATATGCAGGGCGAGCGCAGGATCATCCAGGCGTTTCTGCAGGGCATTGCACAGGGCATCGTAATCCCGCGCACTGAGCAGGGCAGACGGATCGCTGAGCAGTTGTGGTGACAGACCGGCGTCCTGCAGCAGGACGTCCCCCTGAATACCGAGGCGTGCGCCCCAGATGGCCATGGGTTGCAAAATGTGGGCAAAAACATAACGTTCACTCATGTGCGGGAGGCTAGCAGTCCCGGGGGAAGACTGCCAGTCGCCAATGTCATGGATGACCGTTATTGCTCGAGTCAGGCCGGGGCAGTTTCCGCCGGAATCGGTCGTGGTTTGCCATGTTCATCAATCGCAACATAGGTAAACAGGCCTTCGGTCAGCTTGGTGGGTGTGCGGTTGGGGTCGGCGGTTTCCCAGACTTCGATGCGGATCTTCATCGAGGTGTTGCCGACGCGTTCAATCACGGTGTAGCAGGAAACCACGTCACCGATTTTCACCGGATGGTGAAACACCATGCTGTCGATGGCGATGGTGGTGATGCGACCGTGCGCCCGGATACGGGCGGCCACTGCACCGGCCAGATCCATTTGCGACATCAGCCAGCCGCCAAAAATGTCGCCGTTCCAGTTGGTATCCGCCGGCATGGCAATGGTCTGCAGGGACAGGGTGCCGTTTGGCGTGGTGCGCGGGGCGGATTCGGGGGCTGAAGACATGGGGCGCTCCGGTCGTGGGGATGCCCGGTTTATAGCAGATTTGGCCGTGCTGATGCGGCGCGGGTCAGGTCCCGGACTTGTACTGCCGGCGGTATTCACTGGGTGTGAGGCCGGACCAGGTCTTGAAGGCGCGGTAGAAGTTGGCGGGTTCGGAGTAGCCCAGGCTGGCGGCCAGCAACTCGATGGAGATGTCCCGGTCCAGCAGTTGTTCGCGGGCACGGCGGTAGCGGCAGGCATCGTGCAGCTGCAGGAACGAGGTGTTTTCGTCCTTCAGGCGGCGCTGCAGGGTGCGGGGATTCATGCCCATTTCTTCGGAAATCAGGGTGAGGTCAATCAGGCGTTGCCCCATCTGTTCACTGATCAGGCGCTGCACCGTGGCCGTGGTACTCTCCGGCTGGGGCAGGCTGGCCAGCTTGCGCGCGGCCTGCGCGCGCAGGTACTGGTACAGGCCGGGGGAGTGCTTCTTCAGGGGCAGGTCCAGCAGGGCACTGTCAAACTCCACGCTGTCTTCGCCAGCCTCGAACAGGAGCTCGGCTTCGTCACCCAGCACCTCGTGATACTCCTCCCGCCAGGCCGGAGCGGGGTTGCGACTGCGGATGGTGCGCAGAAAGAAGTTGCCATCGAGGTGGCGCTGGAGAATGCAGTAAAACGCGGCGCCACACACTTCGGCAAAATAGGGCAGGCTGCTCAGCTCGTCCACCAGCGTCAGCACCAGGCGTACCCGCTCGCCTTCTTGTACCAGGGTGATTTCGGCCAGGGTGCTGAGCAAAGGGGTGAACCGTATCATCATGTCCAGCGCACTGCGCAGGTCGGGGGCACTGGCCACGGCCATGCCGACCAGGTCGAGCATCTCGATGCCGATTTCCTGGCCAAGATGCAGGCCCAGTGCCGGGTCACCGGTCAGCTCAATCACGCTTTTCATAAGCAGGCGGATATCGCTGGCGCTGATCAGGCCGTCGGGGTCATCGAGACGGGCTGCCGGTATCCCGGCATGGGCAAACACCTCCTCGGGGTCGATGTCGTCAATCGCCAGATAAAGTATGGTCAGGACAAGCCGGGCCGGGGTCAGTTTGTTTTGCATGGCGAGGGTTCAGGGAGGGTGCGAATAAGACGTGCAGTCTGGAAGTCTGACAGGTGGGTGCAAGCGCAAAATGCGTCAGCGGCTATCAAATGGCGACAGGAAGAAAAAGGGGTGCACTGGCCGGGAGTAGCCTCAGGCCGGCGGCACCGGGCGGGTATTGCCGTTGTCGTCAATGGCCACAAAAGTGAACAGGCCTTCGGTGAGCTTGGTGTGAATGCCGGTCAGGTCATCGGTTTTCCACACCTCGATCATGATCTTGATGGAGGAACGGCCGATCGACAGCACCTGGGTGTAAAAGCCGACAATATCTCCCACCTTGAGGGGACGCAGAAACACCATGCTGTCGATGGCGACGGTGGCAATGCGGCCGCGCGCGCGCTTGCGCCCGGCAACGCCTCCGGCCAGATCCATCTGCGAAACGAGCCAGCCACCAAAGATGTCGCCGTTGGGATTGGCATCTGCCGGCATGGCCAGGGTTTGCAGGCACAGTTCGCCACGAGGCTGCGGATTGATGTCGTTGGGCGTGGTCATGGCGATGCCTCCGGAGGGAATGAAGACAGTATACGGGTGAACCATGCAAAGAGGGGCATGGTGCGCTTGTCACAATACCGTCATCCCTGCCGATTAAGGTAGGCCCCGAATCAGTCAACCGGGGATATCCTCATGTTCAAGCGTATTTCTCTGGCCGCCGTTCTGGCCGCCGCCGTGGTGCTGCCGGCACTGGCCGCCACGCCGTATGACAAGCCGGGTTTTGTCACCAAGGTCGAGGACGGCCGTCTGTGGGTGTTCAAGGAGGGCAGCAAGGAGCTGGAGCAGTTCGAGCAGCACGGCGAGCCGACCATCAACGTGTCGCGCATTGGCGAAGGCCCGGAAGGCATGACCC
>CAYGBB010000211.1:0-4214 GCA_964347985.1 uncultured Moraxellaceae bacterium | reverse complement strand
CAACTGGGTCAGGCCCTCGGTGACCGGATAAATCGGCGTCAGTGTGTCCGCAGGTGGCGGCAGCTGATCACTCAGGTAGGCATATTCCGGGTGATACATTTCCAGCCCGCTCGCGCCCAGGCGGGCCTCGCCGAAAATGCGCAAGCGCGTGCCGCGTGCCAGTTTTTCTTTTTGCGAATTATTGAAGTGGTAAAAACGCAGCGTCAACGTGCCCGTGCCATCCTGCACGCGCACCACCAGCGAGCGCCGGCGGCCCATCACGACATCGGCCAGCTGCACCTCGCCATCCACTTGCGCACTCAGGCCCGGGCGCAGTGCACCAATGGCCGTGATGCGGCTGCGGTCCTCGTACTGGCGGGGCAGATGAAACACCAGGTCCTGCACGGTACGGATATTCAGGCGCAACAGTTTTTCAGCCAGCGCCGCGCCAACGCCCTTCATGGCGGTCACCGGCAATTGTGCGAGCAGATCCGGTGCTGCCGTCACGGCGCACGTGTTCCCGGCAGCTGCAGCGTCTGCAATGCATCGAGCAGGGCGCGCACGGCCTTCGGACGCGGAAAGCGGCGACGCCACGCCAGTACGATTTCACGTTCGGGGGCAGGAGAAAGCGGTCGTGCCACCACATCACCACCATCGGTCAGCGTCCGCACCGAACTGCCGGGAATCAGTGTCAGCCCGAGGCCCGAGGCCACCATGTGACGCAAGGTCGAGAGCGAGCTGGCAGGCCCCATCGTGTTGCTGCCCGTGCCAAGGTGCGGGCACGCCTCCAGGATCTGGTCACGAAAGCAGTGGCCTTCGCCCAGCAACATGAGTGACGACGCATTCAGGGTTTCGGTGGGAATGACTTTCTTTTTCACCCAGTCGTGATCAGCGGGCATCAGCAGTTCAAACGATTCGCGATACAGCGGCTGCACATGCGTTTCCGGCGGCTCGAACGGACTCGCCACAATGATGGCATCCAGTTGTCCGCTCGCCAGCTTGTCGGCCAGTACATGCGTGTAGTTTTCTTCCATGTACAGCATCAGGCCACTGCCACCGGCCTTTACGGCACGCACCAGTGGCGGGAACAGGTCGGGCGCCACCGTGAAAATTGCGCCCAGTTTCAGCGGCTCGGCAAATTCATCACGGGAGGCGCGCGCGGTACCATTAAGCACCTCCATTTCCTCCAGCACGCGCTGTGCCTGCAGGATGACCGCCTCACCGCCCGGCGTGACCAGCACCTCGTGCCGGTGACGCTCAAACAGTGCCACGCCCAGCTCATCCTCCACCTTCTTGATGGCAATGCTCAGCGTTGGCTGCGACACATGACAGGCCTCTGCCGCCCGGCCAAAGTGACGTTCACGTGCCAGGGCAATCAGGTAGCGCAAATCGGTTAGTGTCATGATGACAACCCTGGATGAATCCGTGCAGGCAGCGGGGCTGCCGGCTGGTATGATTGTCTCACGCTATCGGAAAACTGGAATCATGGCAAAAATATTGATTGTCGGTTGCGGCGATGTCGGCACCCGTCTGGCCACCCGCCTGGTGACGGCTGGTCACGAGGTAGCCGGGCTGCGCCGCTCCTCGTTCGCACTGCCCGGCGTCACCTCCCTGCAGGGCGATGTGACCGATCCTGCCAGCCTGCACCTCCCGGCAGGACTCGATGCCGTTTTCATCATCCTCAGCCCCGATGGCCAGGATGCAGCAGCCTACCGGCGCACCTATCGCGACGGCACCCGCCACGTTCTGGCCGCCCTGGCAGGCCAATCGCTGCGTCACGTGTTCTGGGTGTCCTCCAGCAGTGTGTACGGGCAAGAGGATGGCAGCCTGGTCGATGAAAGCAGTCCCGCCGCACCCGTAACGGCGACGGCACAGGTGTTGCTGGAGAGTGAGGAACTGGTGCGGCACAGCCCGTGGCCGGCCACCATCGTGCGCTGTTCCGGTTTGTATGGGCCGGGACGCCTGCGCCTGTTGCGCTGGGTGGAAAGTGGCCGGCCGGTACAGGCGGCGCCACCGCAATGGACCAACCGCCTGCATGTCGACGATGCCGCCGGCATTCTGGCGTTTCTGCTGGAGCAGGTACTGGCGGAGCGGGGAGTGGAGGAGGTATACATCGCCACCGACGACCAGCCCGTCGCGCAGCATGAGGTGCTGGACTGGCTCGCCGACAGCATGGGCCTGCCACACGTGGCCCATGTGAACAATCCCGGTGGCAAGTGCAACAAGCGGTTGTCTAACCAGCGCCTGAAGGCGCTGGGATACCAGTGGCAGTACCCCGGCTACCGTGAAGGGTACCGCAGCGTGCTGGGCACACCACCGCAATGAGCGCCGGGCTTAACCTGGCGCCAGACCGGCAGTTAGCCCAGCAGCTCCATCACCCCGTCCATTTCCACCAGGGCGCCACGCGGCAACGAGGCCACGCCCACCGCGGCACGGGCCGGATAAGGTTCACGGAAATACTGCGCCATGGTTTCGTTAACCAGTGCAAAGTGGGAAAGGTCGGTCAGAAAGATGTTCAGCTTGGCCACGTCCTGCAGACTGCCACCGGCGGCTTCGCACACGGCTTTCAGGTTGTCGAACACCTGCACCACCTGGGCCTCGATGCCTTCTTTCAGCGTCATGCTGACCGGGTCCAGGGCAATCTGGCCGGACAGGTAAACCGTATTGCCGACCTTCACCGCCTGCGAATAGGTACCGATGGCGGCAGGAGCCTTGGCCGTGGAAATGATGGCGCGATTCATGAGCGTCTCCGCAA
Source organism: uncultured Moraxellaceae bacterium (assembly GCA_964347985.1). Classification (GTDB taxonomy): domain Bacteria; phylum Pseudomonadota; class Gammaproteobacteria; order Pseudomonadales; family Moraxellaceae; genus UBA2031. The sequence continues at coordinate 1,480 of CAYGBB010000211.1, read as the reverse complement.
GAAATGTCAGCTAGCGCGCAAGCATAACCGCAAGCGCGCCGCCTGACACAGTCCCGCCGCACTTAACCGCAAGAATCAGCACCGCAGAAAGCGGGCCTAGAGAAACTGCACCAGGTCGCCATCACGGCTGAACGCCAGGAAGTTGCCGATACCACCGGTATGGATGGCCTGCACCATCATCTGCAGGGGCTGACTGGCCTCGTCACTGTTCGGCGTCACGCCGGCACGCCCGGAAAGGCTGGCGACAAACACAATGTCCCAGTGCGCCCCGGTACCCTTTGATTCTTCGAGCAGTGCCTCAAACGTTGGTACTTCCACCGGCAACTTGTCCACCGTCATCACCGGTTTCAACGCACCGCCGTCACCGGATTCAAAGCGGGCACGCTCCTCGTCACTGGCATCCTCAGGCAGTTCGGCTGCAGTAAATACAAACAGCAGGCGCTGTGGCTCAGGCTGCTGGCTGGATGCGCTTAACAAGTCCGCAAAACTGGTGATATTCACAACAACACTTCCTCGGCGAATGATGGGCTCACGCTACCGCGTGGCATCAGCCCCCGCAACCCCCGCAGCAACCACTGCGCTGTGCCAGCGACTGCACGGCATAGCCGGCAGCAGACAGGGCTGCGGTGATCTGGTCGGCGCCCGCCATGCTCTCCACTTTGATCTGGTTGGCGACAGCATCCACACTCACCCAGGCCAGGGTATCCAGTGCCTTGATGGCAGCAATCACCCCGTCAGGGCCTGTCCCGTTCGCCAGGTTGTCAACGCGAAACATCATGATGGAAATCCTCTGCAAAACCGGCAGGGCCGGAAAAACACCGCACAGAAAAGCGGTGTATGGCAGAGGATAAAGTGCATGAGGCAGGATGGCCTTGATCAATGTCATGTCCGGGGCAATAACAAGGCGCTTGTGGTCGGCGCTTAGGTGCCGAGTAGTGGCGGACTGCTGATGAGCCCGGTATCAGTCTGTTTGGCACCACCATCAATCAGCAACACATAGACGTGGGGTACCCGGATGCTGGTGGTACTGGCGCTTTTGGGGGCAAAGGTCTGCATTTCCAGATAAGTCGGATGCGACAGGTCAATGCGGGTGCACAGGAAGTGCAAAAGGGTGGAGCCGTCATGACCATGGATTTCATGGCAATAGCGCCGCAGCAGTTCACGCTCCACCGAGGGCAACTCGGCCTTTAGAACAACACTGCAGGTTGGCTGAAGCTCAGGCACAGGGTGGCTCCCGGGTTTGAAATTGCCGTGATTCATGAAAGCAGTGGAAAGTACCCGATGCTCAACGGGTGTTGACGAGTGTAATGGCACGGGCGCGCAGCTGGCCACAGCCGCCGTCGACATCCTGGCCGGCGCTGTTGCGGACCTTGGTCAGCACGCCGCGACTGTGCAGGTAGCGCACGATCTCGATGATGCGCGCAGCGTCGGGGCGCTGGTAATCGTCGCCTTCCAGGCTGTTGCCCCCGAAACTATTGAA
>CAYGBB010000210.1:0-4222 GCA_964347985.1 uncultured Moraxellaceae bacterium | reverse complement strand
CCGGATCACCCACTCCCCATCGCTGAGGCGCTCAGCGCGGAAATAGGGTAATCCCTTGGTCAGTATCGAATAGCAGGCCAGCAGGCCGCCCCGAGGCTTATCGCCACGGTACCAGTCCGGGGGTGGCAACAAACGCGGGTGCAGGTCCAGCTTGCGCGCCTCGGCACGCAGCAGCATGAGCCGCTGGTCCCGGGGGCTGGGACGCAGCAGCAACATCTGGCCCCAGACATAGGCCACGACCACCAGCAGAACAACAAGAAACGTGGTCACGAAGCGACCGTTTCCTCGTGCACGCTTCCGTTCGGAAAAAACATCGGCTTGATCTTGCCGAGCTGTGCATCCAGGGAGGCCGACACGCTGGACGACATGGTGAAAAAGCTCAACAGGGCCTTGGAGTTCGAATCATTCTGGAAAGCGCCCACGCTGCGCTGCCAGAACGCATGGTTAACCAGCTGCAACTGCTCGTTGGTCCTCACCAGCCCCTTCAGTTCCCAGTCCGGGGTTCCGCCTTCGCGCATCACGAAATACTGGCGCATCAGGTACATGGAGGCCGAACGCAGGATGAACTCTTCACGGCTGGCAAAGGGCAGATGATTACGGGCATTGGCCTTGAGCTCACCAAAGATGGGGCAGGCACTGGTTGCCATGATGAGGCCCATGAGGGCGCGCACGCCCTCCTCAAGCCCGACCCGTTTTACGTATTCACGCTCGGGAGTCACCACACGCACATTGGCCTTGGTATGCGATGGCAGCTTCTGGAAATCCCGGGCCATCTTGTCAAGGTCGAGTGCCGCCGGACAATGGCTGTGTTCCTGCGTGCTTAACGGGCAGTTACTGCACTGGTTATTGCCGAGACGCGTCCATTGGGGCGCATCTGCAGAAATCCTTTTCGGGTCAAACTCACGGTCAAGATCAACGTTGAACTTGATCTCAAGGCCGTCATCAAAAGTGAAGAAATACTGAATGCTTGTTGTCATGATTATCTGCTCAGACCGCATCGCGGTCGTGGTCTTTCCCTGGCCGAAACACAGGCTATTCCGGGAGCGCTAACGCCACTTTCACCAAAAGCCGGGCCGCTCCCTACGTTAAAGCAACAGCAAGAAACAGACCAGTAGCAGTAATAGAACCAATTGGCACTTCCAGACAAAACACCTGCCCCTCGCCGTTGGTCACCCGCACCGCCATCAAGCCAGTATTTGCACAGGAGCACCCAGATCCAGACAAGCCCCCGGGGGCTTCCTGGTGATGACCACATTTTGCCCGAAGTAGGTTTTACCATCCGCACCTGCCCGGTACGTCCGCATCACAGTCAGAATCTGACTATTCTTGTCAGCCGTGTCCGGATCAATGGATGGAATGACACAACGCGAACATGGCTTCACCACGGCAAGCTCCACGTCACCAATCTGCAGTCGCTTCCAGCCATCCTCCGCGTGCGGAGGAAGCTCGCCGCTGATTACGATATTGGGGCGAAAACGACGCCAGTCCACCGGCGAAGGCAGCAAGGCATTCAGGTGATCCAGTGATGACTGGGTCACCAGCAAAAGGGGAAATCCGTCCGAAAAGCCCGTGTGATGCCCGATGCCTGCATAGCCGGGGTTGACCGCGCGGTGTGTTGTCGCAGACATCCAGACCAGTCGCACCGGCATCTGCAGAAAAGCGGAACACCAGGCATCAGCCGCCGGACTGATTGCCTGGGCCACCACCTGATCGCCCCAGACCCTGACCGGCAACTGCTCCAGCCCTGTCGGAACCACCCGCAAGTCAGGCTGCCCGGGCGCCTGCAACAGCACATCGCCACGTTCCAGGGAAGACGGAATCAGGGAGGCCGTGATCAGGCACAGGCGGGGATGAGTCCGCTGGGTAATGAAACGGCCATCACCATCCACCAGCATCCAGCGCCGGTCACCCGCCGGACCAAAGCGATCCAGCAACATGCTCGTCAATGCAACCTGTCGCCCCGACTTCAACGGATAAATGGCCAGTGCCCCGACATGCATATCTGACTCCCCGGAAAAAGAACCATGGTAGCGCCACTCGTCGGCCACCACATCAACGTCATACTGATGAAAAAGACAGGGCTGTTCAAAAGAACAGTATCCTGCTAGTGTTTGATCATTCGCTCGGGCATCCCCGGCATGAGGAGCAAGGCAATGGAAGGTTTGACCACCCGCCAGGCAGAAATTCTCGACTTTATTCGTGAAAACATCGAGCACAACGGCATGGCACCGACCCGGGCCGAGGTCGCACTCCGCTTCGGCTTCAAGTCCAAGAATGCTGCCGCCGACCATCTGCGCGCGCTGGAGCAGAAAGGCTATATCAAGCTGCATCCGGAGCTGTCCCGGGGCATCCAGCTGCTGGATGAACAGGACTCTGATCTCATTCCGGTGATCGGCTCGGTCGCTGCCGGCCTGCCCATTGAAGCCATCGAGAACCACGATGAGGCCCTGCCTGTGCCCAAGGGCCTGTTCGCCAAGCGCCCCACTTACCTGCTGCGGGTAAAAGGCGACTCCATGAAGGACGCCGGCATCCTGGAAGGTGACCTGATTGCGGTCTACAAGACCAATATCGCTCGTAAAGGCCAGATTGTAATCGCCCGCATGGAAAACGAAGTCACGGTGAAATATCTCGACTCGGAAGGCTCTCACATGAAACTGGTACCGGCAAATCCGAGTTACCAGCCCATGCTGATTGCCCCGGAGGATCTGGTGATTGAAGGGGTATTTGTCGGACTCATCCGGGATTCTTTCGGCTATTGATTGCACCAGATTCCCAATAAAAAAGCCGGCATTTCTGCCGGCTTTTTTATTGTTCAACACCTGGAATCACGTGAAGTATTTTTCCTTGTTTTTAACAATGTGATCCGAAATATAACTCGACAACGTGTACACCGTGACCTGCGGATTCACGATGATCGACGTCGGAAAAAGACTGGCATCCGTGATGAACAACCCCTTCACGTCATGCGTTTCCCCATAGGGATTAACAACAGATTTCGCAGCATCCGCCCCCATGCGACAAGTCCCCTGGGGGTGATAGGAAATCATGCGCAGCGTATGCGGACCATTCTCGATCCCATCCACAATCGCATCCGTATCTGCCACGTTTTCAACCACCCGGTTTGCCACCGTCGGCACAAAAACCCGCTTGGCACCGCTGGCAAAATGCACTTTGACCGCGGCCTTGATGGACGCTTTCATGGCCGGAAAATCCGACTCCGCAATCCGGTAATAAATGCTTTTCTTCTCGTCGTCCCAGTGAATTTCACCGACATTGTGGTCATGGATCAGCGTCACCAGCCCAGCCAGTTTTTTCACATTGGCCATGTAGTCCAGAAATGATTTTCCCAGACCCGGCTGGGCCACCATCGACAACTCGACAGGCCCGCCACCACCGGCCTCCAGAACAAAACCGCCCTTTGACGGGTGCGCCCACTCATCCACATAGACACCCAGCAAGGCACCACGCCAGGAGTGAACGTCCTCTTCATACTCGCCCACAATCAGCGTAGAAGGATGGCACGCAAAATTTTTGCCGACCTGCCCCGAGGAGTTGGCTAACTGTGATTTCTGCAGCAGCAGCGGCGTCTGCACGGCACCCGCTGCCAGCACCACGATTTTGGCCTTGACCGATATTTCCGCCTTCTTTTTGCCGGTGGCCGGATCAACCATTTCGGCGACGACACCCGTCGTCTTGCCGTTTTCAGCCAGCACGCGGGTCACACGGGTATCTGCATAAATCTTCGCACCATGGGCAACCGCCCACGGCAGATAGGTCACCAGCATGGATTGCTTGCGGTCACTGGCACAACCCGACAGGCAGTGTCCGGTCAGGGCACACTCGCGGATATTGCGCTGGAAGGGCTTCCAGGAAATGCCGAGCTTCTTGCATCCCTCACGGATCACGCTGGAATTGCGGTTGATCTCGTGCTCTTCATTCACATGAATGCCGAGATTGCTTTCCACCTTGCTGAAATAGGGCTCCAGTGCGGCTGGCGTCAGATTGGTGAGGCCATGCTGCGTTTGCCAGTCCTCCAGTATGTAATCCGGGGTACGGAAGGCCACGCACCCGTTCACCACGGTCGAGCCGCCCACACAACGGCCCTGCAGCAGCAACAGGTCGCCATCCTTGTTGGTCTGGGCACCATTGTCCTGATACAGCTGGCCAACGGCCTGGTTGAAGTCTTCCGTGAACTCGCTGGAGGGCACATAAGGCCCCGCCT
>CAYGBB010000209.1:485-4242 GCA_964347985.1 uncultured Moraxellaceae bacterium | reverse complement strand
CATCCCTACGCCAAGCAGGCCTTCCTGGCCTCGCCGCCGCTGGTGGTGGCTTATGCCATTGCCGGCACCATCCGCTTCGATATCGAAAAGGATGTGCTGGCTGTGGTCGATGGCAAGGAAATCTTGCTCAAGGACATCTGGCCCTCGGATGAAGAAATCGACGCCATCGTGGCCAAGTCGGTGAAGCCGTCGCAGTTCAACCAGATCTACATCCCGATGTTCGAAAAGCACGACGCCGAAAAGGCCGTGTCGCCGCTCTATGACTGGCGCCCGCAGAGTACCTACATCCGTCGTCCGCCGTACTGGGAAGGCGCACTGGCCGGTGAGCGCACGCTCAAGGGCATGCGTCCGCTGGCCGTGCTGCCAGACAACATCACCACCGATCATCTCTCACCGTCGAACGCGATCGTGATGAACTCCGCGGCGGGTGAGTACCTGCACAAGATGGGTTTGCCGGAAGAGGACTTCAATTCCTACGCCACCCATCGCGGCGATCACCTGACGACGCAGCGCGCGACGTTTGCCAACAAGGAGCTGGTCAACGAAATGGCTGTGGTCGATGGTCAGGTCAAGAAGGGTTCTCTGGCGCGTGTGGAGCCGGAAGGCAAAGTCATGCGCATGTGGGAAGCCATCGAGACGTACATGGACCGCAAGCAGCCACTGATCATCATTGCCGGTGCGGATTACGGTCAGGGTTCGTCCCGTGACTGGGCTGCCAAGGGCGTGCGTCTGGCCGGTGTGGAAGCCATCGTGGCCGAAGGCTTCGAGCGCATCCACCGTACCAACCTGATCGGTATGGGCGTGCTGCCACTGGAGTTCAAGGCGGGTACCACGCGCCTGACGCTGGCAATTGACGGTACTGAGACCTATGACGTGGTCGGCGCGCTGACGCCACGTGCGACGCTGACGCTGATCATCCACCGCAGAAACGGCGAGACCATTGAAGTGCCGGTGACCTGCCGTCTGGATTCGGATGAAGAAGTGTCTGTTTACGAAGCCGGCGGTGTGCTGCAGCGCTTCGCCAAGGACTTTCTGGAATCGGCCAAAGCCTGAGGATTTCATCAGCACTGCCGAAATCCTCTTCATCGACCCGGTACGGCCTCCGTTCCGGGTCGATGACCAAGTGGCTCACGCAAAAACATTTAAGGAGCACAAAAATGGCTCATGTTCCCCAGATCAAGGTACCCGCCACCTACATGCGTGGCGGCACCAGCAAGGGCGTGTTCTTTCGCCTGCAGGACCTGCCCGAGAGCTGCCAGAAGCCCGGAGCCGCCCGCGACAAACTGTTCATGCGCGTAATCGGTAGCCCTGATCCTTACGCCGCTCATATCGATGGCATGGGCGGCGCAACCTCCAGTACATCCAAGTGCGTGATTCTCTCGAAGAGCAGCGTGCCCGATCACGATGTCGATTACCTGTATGGCCAGGTCTCCATCGACAAGGCCTTTGTAGACTGGAGCGGCAACTGCGGTAACCTCTCCACGGCTGCGGGTTCGTTCGCACTCCAGGCAGGGCTGGTTGACCCTTCACGCATTCCAGAAAACGGCACCTGCGTCGTGCGTATCTGGCAGGCCAATATCCAGAAGACCATCATTGCCCACGTACCGGTCACCAATGGCCAGGTGCAGGAAACCGGCGACTTCGAGCTGGACGGAGTAACGTTCCCGGCCGCTGAAATCGTTCTGGAATTCATGGACCCCTCCGATGATTCGGAGGAGGGCGGCTCCATGTTCCCCACCGGCAATCTGGTCGACGATCTGGAGGTGCCGGATGATGTTGTGAAGGGCGGCACCCTGAAAGCCACCATGATCACGGCCGGTATTCCGACCATTTTCGTGAATGCCGAAGATATTGGCTATACCGGTACCGAACTGCGTGAGCAGATCAATACCGATGCGGTGGCCTTGGCAAGGTTCGAGCAGATCCGTGTGGCCGGCGCTCTGCGCATGGGCCTGATCAAGACGCCGGAAGAAGCGTTGACACGCCAGCACACCCCCAAGATTGCGTTCGTTTCCAGGCCGAAGGATTACAAGTCCTCCAGCGGCAAGGATGTAAAGGCGTCCGAGGTGGATCTGCTGGTGCGCGCGCTGTCCATGGGCAAACTGCACCACGCCATGATGGGTACGGCGGCCGTGGCTATTGGCACCGCGGCTGCGGTGCCTGGCACACTGGTGAACCTCGCGGCGGGTGGCGGTGCACGCACGGCTGTGCGCTTCGGTCATCCATCCGGCACGTTGCGTGTCGGTGCCGAGGCCACGCTGGTTAATGGTGAGTGGACGGTGACCAAGGCCATCATGAGCCGTAGTGCGCGGGTATTGATGGAAGGCTGGGTGCGGGTGCCCGGTGATGCCTTCTGAGAGGGACAGGGTTTGTAATCCAAAAACAAAGGCCGCTGATGCGGCCTTTGTTTTTGGATGCGTATCTGCACTTATTCGCCATCCTCCAGTACCTTCATCAGGGCACCCATCTTGTCAAAGCACTCCTGATACTCCGCTTCGCCATCCGAATCCGCGACAATACCGCCACCGGCCCATGTATAGAGCTCATTGCCAAGGCGGAGCAGGGTACGGATGGCGATATTCAGCTCCGCATCACCGTTGGCCCCGATAAAGCCAATACTGCCGCAATATACCGAGCGGGGTGTGGGCTCCAGCTCCGCAATGATTTCCATGGCGCGTTTCTTGGGCGCACCGGTAATGGACCCTCCAGGAAAGCTGTCACGGATCAGGTCAATTGCATCACTGTCTGGTGCAATTTGTGCCGTTACCGTACTGACCAGGTGATGCACCTGCGGCAGGCTTTCCACAGCAAACAGTGACTCCACCTGTACGGAGCCAGTGACGGCATGACGGCTCAGGTCATGCCGCAACAAGTCCACAATCATGAGGTTTTCAGCACGATTCTTGGTGCTGGCAGCCAGATCATCACGGTTGCGTGCATCCTGAACAGGGTCGGCGTTGCGTGGCGCAGTACCCTTGATCGGCTTGGTGACTACTTTTCCGTTGCGTATAGACAGAAACAACTCAGGGGACAAGCTCAGCACTTCGCCCTCGGGTGCCAGCATCCAGGCGGCATGCGGCGCTCGACTCAAGGCCAGCAGTCTCTCCATCGCAACGGCACCTGAGCCATGGCAACGGGCATGAAAAGCCTGTGCATAGTTCACCTGATAGCAGTCGCCGGCATTCAGATAGGCCTGGATTTTGCCAAAATCCGCCATGTAGCGTGCCCGGGAGGTGAGTGGGGTAAATGGCTGGTCCAGTACGAAAGCGCCGGGAGTGTGAGCCTGTTGGCATTTACCGACAAAGACCGACGGGTCATCCAATGGGCCAGAATAGCCGGAAAGGGTCACCAGTTCGGCAGTTTGGTGCTGATGGTCGATAAAAACAAACCGGCGATAGTCACCAAGCAACACGTCCGGAAAGGGGAGTCGAGGCTGAGAGGGCGCATGCACAGGGGAATCCATGCCATAGCCGAGAAGGCCTATCCAGCCTCCCTTGAATGGTGACGCAAGGGTTGGCGTAATAGCCGTTAAACCCTTATGTAGCAGGGGCCACAGCGCTTTTTCTCCCCCCGGCAAGGTATCGGTATGACCCTGTCGATGTCGCGTAAGTACCCCATTCGTCAGTGTCAGCACCTGTTCAGGCCATGCGGCAAAAAGTTCCTGCGTGCCGCCATTCATCCGTAACCATACCGGCCGGGAGGGCGTGACTGAGCGTTCACGCAGCATTCCCCCCAATTCAGGCGAGTAGATTAGCCG
>CAYGBB010000209.1:0-475 GCA_964347985.1 uncultured Moraxellaceae bacterium | reverse complement strand
AAGCAGGGGGTTTGCTGGCTGGTGGCGGTTCACGAAAGTGGTCGACAAGTCCGGAAAGTCTGGGGAGCGGGCATTTTAGCGCTTTTTGAGATGCACCGCTTGTCGTTGCTGGGCTCCACTGGGGCCGTGAGCTTGCCAGAAGGTAAATTTGCGTGGTAGCTTCACTCCGCGCAATAACAAATGCTCAACAAAGAGCAGATAATCAAAATAAATCGAGGAGAACTCCCCATGAGCTTCAAGAAGCTTGCTCTCGTTTCCGCTATGTTTGCTGCTACTTCTGGTGCTTTCGCTATGGAAGCTCTGGACGAAGAAGCCATGGCTGCCACGACCGGTCAGGATGGTATCACCATCAATCTGGCAACCCAGATGGCCGTTGACATGATTATTCACGATAAGGATGGCTTCACTGCTCCTACTGTTGCTGCAGACTCTGGCGCCATCGTGATTGATAACTTTGCCCTGTATTCCTCTACTG
>CAYGBB010000208.1:0-4248 GCA_964347985.1 uncultured Moraxellaceae bacterium | reverse complement strand
CATCAGGAGGTACCATGGAGCAACTCTTTTATCTGTCGGACCTGTTCGGTGTTGGCGTCTTTGCCATTACCGGGGCATTGATGGCCGGCCGCAAATCCATGGACCTTTTCGGTGTACTGGTCATCGCGATCATCACGGCGCTGGGCGGCGGTACCTTGCGTGACCTCATTCTCGATAATCATCCCGTCAGCTGGATTCGTGATGACACCTATATTCTGCTGGCAGCGCTCGCGGCGCTGGCAACAGTCGTGTGGGTACGCTTCACTCGGCCTATTCATGAAACCGGTTTGCTGGTGGCAGATGCCTTCGGGCTGGCGGTATTCACCGTGACCGGAACGGAAGTGGCGCTGCAACATGGGGCACCGCTCAGCACGGCGGTGATCATGGGCGTGATGACCGGGGTCGCGGGCGGCGTCATGCGCGATGTGGTCTGCAACGAGATTCCTCTGATTTTCCAGAAAGAAATCTATGCGACGGCCTGTATTGCCGGCTCGCTGGCTTTCATCGGCCTGCGCGAGATGGCCATGCCGTACTGGGGCGCTGCAGGATTGGCCATGCTGGTGGTGTTGCTGACCCGGCTGGCGGCCATCCGCTGGCATCTCGCTCTGCCACGCTTCCATTTGCTGGATCGTCGGGTCAGATGATAATGGCTCCCTGAGAGGTCGCCTTTTTCATCGGCGTCACTCCATTACTGGCGAATCAGTTTCCCTTGGTCGTTCGCCAATCCGCACCCTCAGCGCCACTTCCTGGTTATTGCGCATCACTACGGTCCGCATGTCGCTGCCGGGTTTCAGGGCCGCAATCCGGTTGATGGCAGCCTGTGCATCGTTCACGGCCTCACCATTGATCGACACCATGATGTCACCCGGCTCCATGCCGCCTTTGTGGGCCGGGCCGCCGCGAACCACTCCGGCAACAGCGACCCCTTTCTTTACACGGCTGCCAATTTTCGCGGCCAGTGGCTCATTCAGTGTGCGCACTTCTATGCCCAGCCAGCCGCGTACCACTTTGCCGTCCTTGATGATGGCCTGCATCACGGTTTTTGCCAGGCTGGCAGGAATGGCAAAGCCAATGCCCTGATTGCCGCCGCTACGGGAGTAGATGGCCGAGTTCACCCCCACCAGATTGCCGGCCACATCGACCAGTGCGCCGCCGGAGTTGCCGGGATTAATCGCGGCATCCGTCTGGATGAAGTCTTCAAAGGCGTTGATACCCAGTCCCTGCCGCCCCATTGCAGACACAATGCCCTGTGTCACGGTCTGTCCCACACCAAAGGGGTTGCCAATGGCGAGCACTACGTCTCCCACCTGCATTGGGGATTCGCGGAAGGGCAGCACTGGTAATTTGTCGAGACTGATCTTGAGCACAGCCAGATCGGTGCCGGGATCCGTCCCGACCACTGTTGCGGTGACTTCACGGCCATCCTTGAGTGCCACACGAATTTCGGCAGCATCCGTCACCACGTGGTTGTTGGTCAGCACATATCCTTCAGGGCTAACAATCACGCCCGAGCCCAGGCTGGATTCCATGCGGTCATCCGGCAGCCCATCACCGAAAAACCGACGAAATAACGGGTCCTCCAGAAGCGGGTGCATCTGGCGCTGGATTTTCTGGGTGGTGAAGATGTTGACCACCGCCGGCGCGGCAACCTGCACGGCAGCGGCATAAGACACCGGACCGGTTATGGCGCCACCGGTCGGGGCGCTCGCCAGAACAGGCACACGCTCTGCGGGCAGCGAGGGTGATACGTTCGGGATGACCTGAGGGTTGTATTGGGTCCATAGCCAGATCAGTACACCGGCCAGCAGCATCCAGGGCAGCAGAGTCTTGAAACGCATGGGGGTTCCCTTCGTGGTCGTACCCGGGAGATTATGGGGGCCCGATTCACGCCCTCAAGCCTTGTTTGTATGACTTTATTATTGCGCGATGTACTTGCCCTGCTGGATCGTACGCTGGAGCCGGGCCGCTTCAGTGACTACTGCCCTAATGGCTTGCAGGTTGAGGGGCGTGCCGGGGTGCGCAAGCTGGTGACCGGAGTCACCGCCTCGCAAGCATTGATTGATGCCGCTATTGCACGTGGTGCGGATGCCATCCTTGTGCATCATGGATATTTCTGGAAGGGCGAGGATGCCTGCGTCACGGGGATGAAGCGGGCACGCCTGAAAAAACTGCTGGATCATGATCTGTCATTGCTGGCCTATCACCTGCCGCTGGATGCGCACCCGCAGTTGGGCAATAACGCCCAGCTGGCCCAGGTGCTGGGACTGACGATTGATGGACCGCTGGAGCCGGGTAATCCACGCAGCATCGGTAATACGGCGTTGCTGCCTGCACCCCTGTCGGCGCAAGCCTTTGCCGATCACATCGCCCGGTGTCTTGGGCGGGTGCCACAACTGATTGCCGGCGGCCCGGCGGAAATCAATCGCATCGGCCTCTGCACGGGCGGTGCCCAGAGCTATATTGATCAGGCGGTAGCCCTTGGTCTGGATGCCTATCTCAGTGGCGAGATATCAGAGCCAACCGTGCATGCGGCCCGGGAGTGCGGGATCCATTATTACGCCTGTGGCCATCACGCGACGGAACGTTATGGTATCAGGGCGCTAGGCGAGTTCCTGCAGCGGGAAACGGGTATCGAAGTGGAGTTTGTCGATATCGACAATCCCGTCTGATTATTTCACGGCAATATGCATCATGAAAAAGCCCGCACAATGGCGGGCTTTTTCATGTGCAGGTGGTTTCAGTCACGAAAACCGAAGCCCTCATCCAGCGTGCCCTTGTCACTGGGCCGCTTGGTGGCGTAGTCGCGGGGCGGCTCGACGCTGGAGAGGTAGGCGTCATCATTCAGCAATGCCGTATGTCCAAGCCCGTCACGAGGCGCCTCCAGGCTGATGAAGGCATTGGCCGGGTTGCTGCTGCCATGCCGCTTGCTGTCGGAGCACAGCGTTTGAGCACCTTGCTGCACGTGCTGGTGCAGTTCCCGGAAACTGGTGGTCAGGGCATTGGTCAGTTGCGCCGTCGTCGCGAAGTGCTGGGTGACCGAGTCCTGGTAATGATCATACTTGCCTTGCAGGTCCGTCAGGTGGGACTCCAGCTCGCGAACCCGGGTGTCTGGATTGCGTGACTTGGCCAGCAGCCAGCCGCCCACGCCGCCTAGCGCAAATACGATCAGATATACCAGCCAGCCCATGCCCTTCTCCCCGCATCGCCGCCCGTATGTGTTGCCGGGCATTTCCTAGTCTGCTGCTAGTCTATAGCATTGGGCCGCCCCGCCAAGCCGCTGGCCCGAGGAATTTTTGCCATGTTGCCCCGTTCTGAAACCGCTGTCCTGATTTCCGGCCCGTCAGGAGGGCTTGAGGCCCGCTGGTGGGCTGCAGATACGCCAACCGGGCGGGCTGCCGTCGTGTGCCATCCTCACCCCCTGCATGGCGGCACCATGGATAACAAGGTGGTGACAACACTCGTCCGTGCTTTTCATGATGCCGGTTTGTCGGTGCTGCGCTTCAATTTCAGGGGCACAGGACGTAGTGCCGGCAATCATGATCAAGGCAGGGGCGAGATAGATGACCTGTTAGCGGTACTGGCGTGGATGCACCGCGAGCAGGGGGTGTCTGCCGTGAGTGTTGCCGGGTTCTCCTTTGGTGCCTGGATCAGTGCGGCCGCCACGGAGCGCTGGCCAGAGACACTTCGTCTGGATCGTCTGTTTCTGGTGGCACCGCCAGTGCAATACCCCGGCTTTGAGGGATTGCAGCCCCCGGCTGGCACCCTGGTGCTGATGGGGGATCAGGATGAGGTGGTGGATCCGGCGGCCATGCGCGCCTGGGCCAATTCCCGTCAGTTTCCCTGCGAATTGATGGTTTTCCCCGGGGCCAGCCACTTCTTTCATGGCCGACTGACCGACCTCAAGGCAGAATTGGCTTCCCGTCTGGCGCCCTGATTTCCTTCGGACACCCGGATACTGTTCAGTTGTTATGGAGTTGCGCTGGCCCTGCAAGTGGGTAAACTGCCGCTCCTGACTGGTGAGTCTCGATCATTTTTACAGAACCCTGTCATGCCCCAACTTCGATACCAGCAAGACCTTAACCGCCCCGAGTTCCGTCACGACGAAGCCCAGGCCAATGCCGTGCGTCAACTTCAGCGCGTCAAGGATGAGCTGACTGCCCGTTATGAAGCCGCGAAAACGGCAAAAGGACTGGTGCGTCTGAGACTGCAGAAGCAGCAGAGGCAGCCGGTACAGGGGCTATACATGTG
>CAYGBB010000207.1:0-4276 GCA_964347985.1 uncultured Moraxellaceae bacterium | reverse complement strand
TATGTTTGAGCTCAAATTCATGGTTGTACGGTGCCGCATGCTCACGATAGAGACGTTCTGCCTCCACGTGGAGGAGTCAGGTATGAGCCGACAGGGCGCGCAACACAAGCTCCGCGATATCGGCAGGGAGCTTTGCCGACTGCCTTGAGAAATGCTCGGTTATGTATACATAGTCAGGGGAGCCATCAGCAACAAGAATTGGTGACTCCTTGTATTTGATGCCTGTGTTCATGCTCATGTCCATGCCTTCTCCATCATTGATGGCGGTGTGCGTCAGCTGGCCACCTTCATGCCAGGTAATTGCCTTTTCGCTGGAGCCTTTGTCATAACAGAGCTGAAAGCCGATCGGCTTTTCATTTGTGTCATGCCAGACAATGAGATCCATGGCGGGCGACATGAACCAGCGCCTTGTCGGCTCGCCATGAATCTGGCGTGGATGAATCAGTTCAGTGAGCATGATGGAAGGTGTTTGTTCACGTAAACGCCACTGACACAAGAGATCAGGCCGGAGACGCCAGCTTGAGCCCGATGATGCCAGCGACAATAAGTGCAAGGCTGACTAGCCGTCCCGTAGTGGCGGGCTCGCCCAGCAATATGATCCCCAGTATCGCCGTGCCAACGGCACCCACTCCAACCCAAATGGCGTAGGCGGTTCCAACGGGCAGGGATTTCATGGCAATGCCTAACAGCCCCAGGCTAATCACCATCGCAATAACAGTGCCAACGGTTGGCCATGGCCGCGTAAACCCGTCAGTGTATTTAAGGCCAATGGCCCAGCCGACTTCGAACAGGCCAGCAAGTACAAGAATAATCCAGTTCATGAGGATGCCTCTTCAGGATTCAGGTCATTCTCCAACGAAAACACGCTCAATACGACCAGGAGAGAATGCAAACAGTCTTTAGGTGTACGTCCGGATGACCGTGAGGTTTCCCGGGGGCAGGGCGCAGCGTGCTAGGATTCCCGCCGAATTTCCCAGCCCCGGAGATATCCGTGACGGTATTTGTTCCCCCGGCTCCGGCAGCCATGCCCGTAGAAATGACTGCCGACGTGCAGGCCCTGTCGGTGGCAGGCAACGCGCTGCCGTTTCATGCTGACCGTGACCGCCTGTTCAACGAGCTGCACACGCGTCCCTTCCCTGTGCTGGAGCAGGGCTCGCGCGTGTCGCAGGTGGCACTGCTGCATGGCGGCCAGGATGTGGCCGAGGAATACCGTCATATCCAGATCTTGTGCGAGCGGTACTCCATCCTGCCGCCAGCGCCCGGGTCGTCGTGCTACTACCAGAACTTTGGCGGATTCGAACTGCGCTGGGAGCGGCATACCGAGTTTTCCACCTACACCTTCATTCATCGCATTGATGGCCCCGAGCCGTTCCAGCGCACGGCACTTTCTCTGCTGCCGCCGGGCTGGCTGGCCGGGCTGCCGGGCAAGGTCATCAGCGGCCTGCATGTCGAGGTGCTGGTGATGCCTGATCCGGCCCCGGTCAGTGACACGCTGCGTCACCACTTCGAAGGGCATCGACTGATCAGCTCGTGGGTGATCGACCGCAAGGCGCGCCTGTGGACGGCCTATCGCATTCACAACGACGGCCTTGGTCGCGTGCTGGTGCTGAACAAGAGCCTCAATCCCTGCCAACTGGGTCGCCTGGTGCGCCGCCTGCTGGAGCTGGAAACCTACCGCATGATGGTGCTGCTCGCGTTTCCCATGGCGCGCAGCATTGCTCCCGGTATAGCCGACATGGACCAGCAGCTCGCCACCATCAACGAGCAGATCAACGCCATTCGCGGTCTGGAAGACGAGCGTCGACTGCTCGGGCAACTTTCAACGCTGGCAGCGCGCATTGAGCACCTGCGTTCCGACACCAACTTCCGTTTTTCGGCAGCACGTGCCTATTACGAGCTGGTGCTGAGTCGCCTCGAAGAACTGCGCGAGCAGGAGGAGCCCGGCATGCAAACACTGAACGAGTTTCTGCCGCGCCGCCTTACACCAGCCTACCGCACCTGCGAGGCTGTCTCTGGTCAGCTGGACAACCTGTCCAGACGTATTGATCGCGCCAGCGAACTGCTGCGCACCCGTGTAGACCTTACGCTGGAGGCCCAGAACCAGGATCTGCTGCAGTCCATGAACAACCGCAGCCAGATGCAGCTGCAATTGCAGCAGGCCGTGGAAGGCCTTTCCGTCGTGGCGATCAGTTACTACCTGGTGGGGCTGGTGAAATACATGGCCGGCTCACTGCACGAAATGAACGTGCTGCACTTTCCTGAGCTGGTGGTGGGGCTTTCCGTGCCGGTGTGTGTGTTGCTGGTGTGGGCGGCCGTGCGGCGCTTGCGCAAGAAGCTGATGTCCTAGTCTTGCCGCGCCAGCGTCAGGCGGAGCAGGTTGGGCGGGCACTCAGGAAAACCAGCGCAAGAACGCGGCAGCAGTCAATGCGGTCGCCGCCAATGCAGCAAGCGTGCGCCATATGGTCTTTGCGTTTGTCTCGGCCCATGTCTGGTCACGATAAAGATACAGGGCGACAAGCACGAACCCCGAAGCGGCGCAGCTTATCTTGATCAGCAGGGCGGCAATGGCGATTCCATGAATGTCCGGAAGCTGCCCGTAATACAGCCAGCTGAGGGCGCCGAAGGCACTGCCGCTGGCCGCCTGGACTGCCCACCCTGCCAGCATCAGCCATGCCAGCTGCCTGCGCTTGATGGCCTGTTCAGGTGCCAGCCATAGTGCCATGAATGCGCTGCCGACAACGGCAACCGCACCAAAGTTGTGGGCGATCTGGACCACTGTGTAGCCAAGGTTCTGAATATCCATGACGGTTATTGGGCGTTTACCTGGATGCACTTTTCGGTGCCGGTGGGCGTGTGACCCTTGTTCACAACCCTGATGCAGATCTCGTGCAATCCCGGGGACAGGGGCGGAAGCTTATAGCTGCCCTTGAGCGAGCGCAGGATGCCTTCCTGCTTTTCGTCCACGTAAAGATGGGTATGGTCGCCCCTGTTTCCCGGCATGACGTCATAGGAAATTGTGTTCGGGGTTCCGGCTTCAAGCCTGGCCCCGTCCGTCGGGGAAATGATCGTGACAGCGGCGTCGTTGGCAACACCGGCCTGCGAGAGGGCAAGCAATGCCGCACAGACGAGCGGATGGATGAATGAACTACGCATGGCAAACTCCCTTGCACTGGCTTTGACCTGAAAGCATGTACACCTGGCATGCCGGTTCTGGTGGCATCGAGAGGTCATTAATGTATAGGGCAGGAATATTGATCAGACAAGGTGGGGTCCCATCGCGACATGGGCGCCCAACGTTGGAGTTGAGGACTCGGCCAGTCAGAACCGTCGCGCCTGCAACGATGTGTTATGCGCCGTGTAAAGGCTAGTCATCCTTGAGGTCCTTCTTGGCAGACTTGAGGTACCTGCCAAACTCCTTGTCTTTCTGCCGTTTTTCCGCATATGAAGACTGATAGTGCTCAGACTCTTTTCGCAACTTGAGGAAATTATCGTAGTGCTCTGCACCAATTTGTCCAGACGCCAACGCCTTGAAAACGGCACAGCCCGGCTCGTTGGTGTGAGTGCAGTCCCTGAAATGGCATTGGGGTGAAAGTGCAACGATGTCGGAATAGCCCGCTTCAATTCCACCTTCAACAGCAAGCACGCCAAATTCCCGCATGCCGGGGTTATCTATAACCATGGAACCGTTATCGAGAAGAATGAGCTCGCGGCGAACGGTTGTATGCCGCCCCTCGCCGGTGCCACTAACGCCCTTTGTTTCATGTATGGCACGGCCTGCCAGCCCATTGATAATGGTGCTCTTGCCAACACCCGATGATCCTGCAAAGCAATAGGTTTGCCTTGGCGAGAGAGCACGGTGCAGTTCGTCGACTCCGTCGCTGGTGATATTGCTCAGCGTGAGTACGGGCGCATCAATGCCTGCGTTCCGGATTTGCGCCAACTGTGAGGCCAGTACTTCAGGCCCAACAAGATCTGTCTTGGTGAGCAGGATATATGGTGCCGCCCCGCCATCCAGCACCATTACCAGGTAACGCTCCAATCGTTTCAGGTTGAAATCGTAATGACATGACTGCACGATGAATACGACATCGACATTCGCCGCAATCATCTGGTCGTTGACTGATTCCCCGGGTGCCTTGCGACGCAGGCTGGTTTTTCGCCCAAGGACACCGCGAACCACTCCAAACTGATCGGTAGGCGCCCTCTCAACGCATACCCAATCACCTACGCATGGCAGTTCGGATGACGACATCGACTCATACATATACTTTCCGGA
>CAYGBB010000206.1:0-4293 GCA_964347985.1 uncultured Moraxellaceae bacterium | reverse complement strand
TTTCCATGACCATGGGCTGCAGGCCCGGGTCCTTGTTGGAGTTGGCGTGAGAGGCATCAATCATGATGTTCTGCGTGACCTTGGCCTTCTCCAGTTCGCGCTCGGCGAGTGTCACAGAGACGGCATCGTAGTTGGGTTTGCCGTCACCACCACGCAGCACAACATGGCCGTAAGGATTGCCATTGGTGTTGATGATGGCGATCTTGCCGGCACCATCGATGCCCAGAAAGCTGTGGGGATTGGCCATTGAAAGCAGGGCGTTGATGGCCACTTTCATGCCGCCATCGGTGCCGTTCTTGAAGCCGACCGGCGAGGACAAGCCCGACGACATTTCGCGGTGCGTCTGTGATTCTGTGGTACGGGCACCAATGGCCGACCATGCAATCAGGTCATGCAGGTACTGGGGCGACATCGGGTCCAATGCTTCAGTGGCGCAAGGCAGGCCCATTTCGTTGAGTTCCAGCAGCAGCTTCCGGCCAATATGCAGGCCATCCTGGATCTTGAACGAGTCATCCATGTAGGGGTCGTTGATCAGACCTTTCCAGCCGACGGTGGTGCGCGGCTTTTCGAAGTAGACACGCATGACGATGTAGAGCGTATCTGCCACTTCATCCGACAGCGCCTTGAGGCGCTCGGCATACTCATGGGCGGCCTTCACGTCATGGATGGAGCAGGGGCCCAGCACCAGGAATATGCGGTGATCCTTGCCATCCAGGATATTGCGGATGGTTTCGCGGCCGCTCAGCACGGTTTCGCGGGCCTTGTCCGAAAGCGGCATTTCAGCTTTGAGCGCTTCCGGAGTAATCAGGAGCTCGATGGAACGGATATTCACGTTCTCGATACGGGATTCAGCCATTACAGAGTCCATTAAGACGGCGAAAGAAGTCGATTCTAGTGAAAATTGTGATTTATGCCCACGGCTAACTCTCGGTTTGCAGTGCTTTTCTTTGGGGTTTGCCTGAATTTTGATCAGTGGATGTGGCGGGGTTCGGATCTGTGGACTATTCTCTGTCGGTAATCGATGGCTATGCTTTTATAACCAAAATGCTGAATCGCGTCCGGAGGCAAAATGAAGCTGCAGCAGCTGCGCTACATATGGGAAGTGGCCCATCACGACCTTAATGTGTCCCAGACCGCCCAGAGTCTGTTTACCTCTCAACCAGGTATCAGCAAGCAGATTCGTTTACTGGAGGATGAGCTGGGGGTCGAGATCTTCTCCCGCAGTGGCAAGCACCTGACGCGGGTTACTCCCGCCGGACAGGCCATTCTGGCCATTGCCGGTGAGATCCTTCGCAAGACCGAAAGCATCCGTCAGATTGCGCTGGAGTACACTGACCAGAAGCGCGGCCATCTCTCCATTGCGACCACCCATACTCAGGCCCGCTACCGTCTGCCGGCAGTGATCGAGAAGTTCATTGCCCGCTATCCCGAGGTTGCCCTGCACATGCATCAGGGCACCCCGCAACAGATTGCCCAGATGGCGGCAGATGGTACGGTGGAGTTTGCCATTGCTACCGAGGCCATGGAGCATTTTGCTGATCTGATCATGCTTCCTTGCTACCACTGGAATCGATCGGTGGTTGTGCCCAAGGGTCATCCGCTGGCCAGTATCAAGAACCTGACACTGGAAGACGTGGCTCAGTACCCCATCGTGACATACGTGTTCGGGTTTACAGGCCGTTCAAAGCTGGATGAAGCCTTTCAGTCGCGCGGGTTGACGCCTCATGTCGTGTTCACGGCCACGGATGCGGATGTCATCAAGACCTATGTAAGACTGGGAATCGGGATCGGGATTATTGCCAGCATGGCCTTTGAGCCACAGAAGGACAGTCAGGACCTGGTGGCACTGGACGCCAGCCACCTGTTCGAGAACAGCACCACGCGTATCGGTTTCAGAAAAGGCACGTTCCTGCGTGGCTTCATGTATGACTTCATACAGGAGTTTGCGCCGCATCTGACACGTGAACGGGTCGAGGCGGCGTTGCAGGCGCATTCAAGGGAAGAACTGGAAGAGCAGTTCAGGAATGTCGAACTCCCACAGCTCTGATTTACAGGAAATCCAGATCAGGGTTGTTCTGCATGATTTCCTTGAGTTCGTCCTTTTCTTCTACCTGTTGTGAGAGGATTTCTTTCACAAACTGCAGATAAACCGTGTAGACCTGCTGGCGGCCGTCATCGTGTGTCACCACAAAGAACGGTGCGCGATCTACATTCAGTTCAGCCGCCAACAGCATGCCGTCAGAGCCGGGATCTCGCTCATCCGCGATCAGGATTTCATCCATCTGCTTGAGCTGGCCTTCCTTCTCCATGCGTTCCAGGACTTCGCCACATTTCTTGCAGGGCGACCCATCGCGCAGGATTTTCTTTACCATCGTGATTTTCATTCGGGATATCCTGTGGCGGTTGAGCTAATTCGGGTCGGTTACTTTCTGGATGTGTCAGTGTGCAAGCCGCATTCCTTCTTGGTGGCTTCTTCCCACCACCAGCGGCCTTCGCGTTCGTGCTGGCCTGGCAGGGTGGGGCGAGTGCAGGGCTCGCAGCCAATGCTTACATAGCCCTTTTCGTGCAGCTCGTTATAAGGAACATCAAACGCACGGATATAGGCCCAGACGTCTTCAGAGCTCCAGTTGGCCAATGGATTGAACTTGGCCAGCAGGCGCTCGGGTGAAGAGAAGGCCTTGTCGGCCTGGGCGACCGGCACCGCCATGCGGGTGCCCGGGCTCTGGTCCTTGCGCTGCCCCGTGATCCAGGCATCCATTGTGGCCAACTTCTTGCGCAATGGCCCCACCTTGCGGATACCACAGCACTCCTGATGGGTATCCTGATAAAAGCTGAACAGCCCTTTCTCGTTAACCATCTTTTCAATAGCGACCGGGTCCGGAAAGCAGACCTCGATGGTGATGCCGTAGTGGGTGCGTACCTTGTCAATAAAGCGGTAGGTTTCTGCATGCAGGCGGCCGGTGTCCAGGGAGAACACCCGGAACGGGCGACCAGACTTGGCGGCCATGTCGATCAGCACCACGTCCTCGGCACCACTGAACGAGATGGCAATGTTGTCGAACTCGGTCAGGGCATGTTTGATGATGTCCTGCGGGGTCTGGTTGTCCAGTTCGGCAGCCCAGGCGGCCAGTGTGCTTTCTGTAATTGGCATGTGAGTAGTCCATTTGCCCATGACGGGGCTGCAGCGGGTCGACGGGTGAGGGTGGTTGCCCGATGTAGGCGGGCCTTAATGGCGTCGATTGTAGCAGAAGGCTAATGGCGCTCTATAGATGAAGTCACTTCATCCTTATGCCTGGAACCACAGATTGCCTCCCCCTTCCCTAAACGGTAGAGTGGCGCCGTTTTTCAACCGTCAATTATCAGGGGTGTGTCATGGAAATCGTCTGTCTGGATCTGGAAGGGGTGCTGGTACCGGAGATCTGGATCAACTTTGCCAAGCGCACCGGCATCAAGGAGCTGGAAGCCACCACACGTGACATTCCTGACTACGATGTACTCATGCGCCAGAGACTGCGCATCCTTGACGAACACAAGCTCGGCCTTAACGACATTCAGGCGGTTATCGCCGACATGGGGCCGCTGCCGGGTGCCAGAGAGTTTGTCGAGTGGGTGCGCGAGCACTTCCAGCTCATCATCCTCTCGGACACCTTCTATGAGTTCGCCCATCCGTTGATGCGTCAGCTGGGCTGGCCAACCATCATGTGCCACAAGCTGGAGACGAATGACGAAGGCCGTATCACCAACTATCTGCTGCGCCAGCCTGACCAGAAGCGCATGGCGGTGAAGTCCCTGCATGCCCTGAACTACAAGGTAGTGGCGGCGGGTGACTCCTATAACGATACCGGCATGCTGGCTGAGGCTGACAAGGGTATCCTGTTTGACGCACCGGCCAACGTTATCCGTGAATTCCCCCAGTTCACGGTGACCACCAACTACGAAGAGCTGAAGAGCGAAATCCGCGCCTGGACCCCGCGCCAGATTGGCTGATTCGGTCTTGGCTTGCGGGCCATATTTGAGATGCAATGAGTGAGGCAAGGGGGCATCATGTGGCGCTCTCAGCCCCATCGAGTACCGGGTGAGTCTCGGACTGACGGAATAAACCAGTCCAGGTTTTTATCCGTGTCCCCGGTGGGTCTAAATTAATAGCTATTGACATCTGCTGCCGTAACACCTAGTTTCGACCAATAACGAAAATAACGTGCCACGCCTAGTTTTCAGCCGCCCGTCAAGGGATGAACGGCGACAACTAGCTTGGCATAGCGGGCCGGAAAGGCCGGAAAAAATACAATAAAA
>CAYGBB010000205.1:0-4315 GCA_964347985.1 uncultured Moraxellaceae bacterium | reverse complement strand
CTTCTCTTCGGGGTGGCCTTTCAAAGCGGCCAACACCTGAAACGGGTTTTCGCGAGCCGGTGCTTCAACGACCTCATCATCTGTTGTCGCTTCAATCTGCCAGGCTTCACAATTCTCATGCGCTGGCACCAGCGGCAACGAGAGAATCAGCTCGTCTTCCAGAGCCTCCAGCAGCACGAATCGCCCTTCTTCATCGAGCACCAGAAAATCGGCGTCGTCTGACAGTTGATCAGCAATTTCTTCACTGCGCAGAAGAAAGATCGACACGGTTGACTGCACTGAGCAGGTCACTGGTTCAAGGCATCGCTGACACGCCAGCTGAACGGTCGCGCCAAGTTCGGCATCGAGCTTCATCAGGCCTTGCGTATTACGTGACACCTTGCAGTGTACCTTGATCTCACCAGCATCACTGACTGCCCCCTCACGAACACGGGGAAACGCCGCGAGCGGAAAGACCTGATCGATCTCACCTTCGCGGTCCGCCCATTTCTGGGCATCAATGAGATGCGGCAGGGACCCGGCTAACATAGGCGCGCGATGATACGGACTCGACTGGTGGCTGTCAAAAGAAAAACCATTGTATTCTCTCGGCTTTTCGGGCTCAGAGACACCTCACCATGCCACAGCCATCCCTGCCACTCCTGCTGGCTTCGTCCTCGCCCGCCCGCCGGGCCCTGCTGGAAAAGCTTGGACTGCCTTTTGCGGTGGCCAGCCCGGATATCGACGAATCCCCCCTCCCCGGTGAAGATGCCGAAGGCCTGGTGCTCCGGCTCAGCCAGGCCAAGGCCAGAGCCCTTGCCAGTACCCACCCGGACAGCCTGATCATCGGCTCGGATCAGGTGCTGACCCTCGGGAATGAAACACTCAGCAAGCCCGGCAACCATGAGCGTGCCCGGGAACAGCTTGAACGGCTGTCCGGAAAAACCGTGACCTTTTGCACCGGGCTCTGCCTGCTCAATACGCGCACGCAGCGCTGCCAGGCTATCGCCGAACCATTTGAGGTCAGTTTTCGCCACCTCAGCACTGAGCAGATTGAGCGCTACCTGCTCGCAGACAAACCCTATGGCTGTGCTGGCAGCTTCAAGGCCGAGTCCCTGGGCATCACACTGTTTCACCACTTTCAGGGTCGCGACCCCAACAGCCTTGTCGGCCTGCCCTTGATGGCCCTGGTCGACCTCCTGCTGGCCGAGGGCATCGTACTGCCCTGATGTTGCCGCCGACATGAAAACGGGGAAACCAGTGGTCTCCCCGTTTTTTTAGCGCCTATATATAAGCTGCATGCAACCTGCTTTCAGCCAATATTGGTCGGACCAGATCAGCGCAACTGAAGTCCCTGCGCCGGGGCAAGCTTTGCCGCCGCTGCCGTGCCAATACTGGCCCCAAAGCGCCCCAGCAAACTGTCAAACGGGTTTTCGGCTACCGTGTAATCCACCAGCTTTTCAGCGCCCACCACGGTGCGAGCCACGGAATCCACCGACCCGAAACCATCCGCCAGCCCCAGCTCCACCGCCTGCTGGCCCGTCCAGAACAGGCCACTGAACATTTCAGGACTGTCCTTCAGGCGCTGTCCACGCCCCTGCTTCACCGCAGCCACAAACTGGTGGTGAATGGCATCCAGCATCGCCTTGATGTGAGCCTTGTCTTCCGGCTTGACCGGTGCAAACGGACTCATCAGTGCCTTGTTCTCTCCCGCCGTCAGGGTGCGATCCTCCACGCCCAGCTTCTGCATCAGGCCCTCGACACCAAAGCCCTGCATGATCACCCCGATGGAGCCCACCAGGCTGCCCGGTGCCACGTAGATCTGGTCGGCAGCGGCTGCGATGTAATAGGCACCACTGGCACCCATGTCGGTAATGACCGCGTAGAGCTTCTTGTCCTTGTGAATGCCGCGCAGACGACGGATTTCATCATAAACATAGGCGGACTGGACCGGGCTGCCACCCGGGCTGTTGATCCGCAACACCACGGCCCGACTGTGCTCGGACTCAAACGCGGCACGCAAGCCCTCGATGATCCGGTCGGCATTGGCAGGAGAACCATCGGAGATCTCACCATTCAGCTCGACAACGGCCGTGTGCTTGCCGGCAATGCCAGCCGTTTCCACCGAGTTGCCGTCAAAAACCAGCCAGAGCAACACGATCAGGTAGGCAAAGGTCACCGTACGGAAAAATATTCCCCAGCGCCGGGAGCGACGCTGCTCCTCGACAGAGGCCATGACGACCTTTTCAAGCAACTCCCATTCACGTCCTTTCGGTCCCGCAGACGGTGGAGTGGTTCCCCAGGGATTGTCAGCCATCTTCTACTCCAGACGCGGGCGACGTCGCCCGCAAACAAGTGGTGAGGTTATAGCGAACGCAAGTGCACTGCCAAGGCGAACAGATCATCCACAATCGCCAGTGGTGCATGTGCCCGCAGCGCTTTCGTTTCATGAACGCCATGGGCAATGCCGATACGGGGCACCCCTGCGCGCTCCGCCATCTCCAGATCAAAAGTGGTATCACCAATCATGATGGCGTCCTCAGGGTGCAGCCGCGTTTCCTCCAGGATCTCGTGAAGCATCCTGGGATCGGGCTTGGAGGCCGTTTCATCTGCCGTCCGGGTCAGGTCGAAAAAATTGGTCATACCTGTCTTGCCGAGCACGCGATTGAGGCCAACACGGCTTTTACCGGTCGCGACTGCCAGCACCAGACTTCGGGCACGCAGCTCATCCAGCAGCTCAACGGCGCCAGGAAACAGATCACTGCTCCCTGCCGAGCCGGCCACAAAGTGTCGGGCGTACCCAAGGCGGATGGCCTCGCGCGCATCTGCATCGTGTCGGGGAAAGAGCCGCTCTATGGCTTCCGGCAACCCAAGCCCGATAATGTGCCGCACCGCCTCATAAGTTGGTACAACCAATTCCAGGTCGTGTGCCGCCATCTGCATGCAATGCACGATCTGGCGCTCGGAATCCATGAGCGTGCCGTCCCAGTCAAAAATGATGAGCTTAGCCACGACGCAGATTCTCCAGTACCACCTCAAGGTCCGGCTCCAGAGGGCACGTCAACCTCAATGCCCTGGTCATACCAGCCATTTTTACATTCAGGTCACGTGCATGCAGGAAGAGGCGCGTCGAACCATAGGCCTTCATGGCCTTGTTGAAGTCGTCGTTACCGTACTTTTCATCCCCCACCAGTGCGTGCCCGAGGTACTGGGCA
Source organism: uncultured Moraxellaceae bacterium (assembly GCA_964347985.1). Classification (GTDB taxonomy): domain Bacteria; phylum Pseudomonadota; class Gammaproteobacteria; order Pseudomonadales; family Moraxellaceae; genus UBA2031. The sequence goes on along the minus strand of CAYGBB010000205.1, from coordinate 1,121 downwards.
TGTACGCGTATCTGGTGGGTACGGCCCGTCTTCGGCCTTGCCTCCACCAATGTGGTATTACCAATCCTGTCAAGCACCTTGAACTCGGTCAGCGCCTCTTTGCCATCGCGCGCCACCCGGACGATGCGCTCACCATTGGGCAGATTGGTCTTCAGCAAAGGCGCGTTGACCGTGTGCACGGCACCCTTGAGGCGGCCGGAGAGCAGAGCCACGTAAACCTTCTCGATCCGCCCCTCGCGCAGCTGGTCGTGCAGATCGCGCAACACGCTGCGCTTTTCAGCCACCATGAGCAGGCCGGATGTATCCCGGTCGAGACGATGCACCAGTTCGAGAAACGGCTTTTCCGGCAACACCACGCGCAAGGCCTCGATCACGCCCCAGGCCACACCACTGCCACCATGCACCGCCAACCCGGCCGGTTTGTTGATGACGAGCAGCCCATCCTGTTCGTAGATAATGCGGTGCTTGAGGTCCCGGCTGACACCGGCACCCGGCTGCACGGGGGGTGCCGCCTCGGCCAGACGCAGGGGCGGTACGCGAATGATGTCACCCGCCGCCACCCGGTAATCCGGCTTGATACGACCCTTGTTTACCCGGACTTCGCCGGTGCGCAGGATGCGGTAAACCAGCGTGCGCGGGGCTCCCTTGAGCTGGGTGATCAGGAAATTATCGATGCGCTGGCCGGCAGAATCTTCCGGAACGGTGAGGAACCGGGCGGCGGCCGCCGCTGCTTCGTGGGAAGACATGGAAATTCACTTATCTATCAAGGAGCTGGGCCCGATTGTTCTTGGCCACAGGCGAATGCTGCTGCTATAGTAGCTGGTCGCTTGCAGAATCGGGTCGAAGGCTTCCGGGCATATTACAGTTTGCCCGCCAGCCAAAAGGGTCTCCATTGTACAGGAAGCCCTGAACCAGTGTCGCGAGCAGCTGCAGATTCTTGCCCGCCATCGTTCCCCGGCCCATGTGCCCAGGTGTGATGCGCGTGAGGCGTAATGCAGCCGCCCGGCCCCGTTCCACGCCTGCCAGTGACAGCCATGACGGCAGGGACCGCACCCCGCCAGCCCCCGCGTCTTTTACTGACGTGGCCAGGCTGCAAACCATGCACCTCCCCCGTCCTGGCA
>CAYGBB010000204.1:0-4322 GCA_964347985.1 uncultured Moraxellaceae bacterium | reverse complement strand
GTCACCATGGATATAGTCAACGAGGTCAAGAGCATTGATACCGATGCCGTGGCGTCCATCCTGACGGCCGGCATGATTGGTGAAAAGTACATCGGTATCGTGCCGGGCGCCGATGACACATATCTCAAGAACGGTGACGAAATCGAACAGACGCAGTCCTCCCTTGTGCTTGAAGATCTGATTGGCAAGTTCCTGTCCAGCAAGGCCAGTGAGCCTGCCGCCCCGGCTTCGGCCCCGGCGGCGGCTGATGACGGCTTCTGAGGCACGATGAGAGCAACCTGGAGAATATGATGAGTGCTTGGCAACGACTGACTGCAATCCTCCTGCTGGCCCTGCCGATGATGGCAATGGCGGCGGGCAATCCGCAGGTCGTGGTGCAGGATGCGACAAATGCCCTGCTGGCCCGTATTACCAAGGAAAAGGACGTTCTCAAGAAAGACCCGGAGGCGCTGAATCGCCTGGTCGACGAGAGCATCACCCCTTATGTGGATGTGGACGGTATTGCCCGCAGCGTCATGGGTCAGTATTTCCGCCAGGCCACACCGGCCCAGCAGAAAGAGTTTGCCCGTATCTTCAAGCAGTCGCTGGTACGCACTTATGCCAAGGGGCTGACCTCGTATGAAGACCAGAAGATTGTCTTCAAGCCATTCAAGGCAGGAACCGATCCCCAGAAGGCGCAGGTCAATGTGGATGTTCACAGCAGCGGTGGTCAGGTGTATCCGGTCACCTTCCAGATGCAGTTGAACAAGGCGGGTGAGTGGAAGGTTCGCAACCTGATCCTGAACGGGATCAACCTCGGGCTGACTTTCCGCAACCAGTTTGGCTCTGCCGTGGAAACCAATCGTGGCAATCTGGACAAGGCCATTACCGGCTGGGCGCCTGATACCAAGGCGCTGGACGGTACCTCGGCCGATGTCAGCAAGACCAAGACGGCCAAGCAATAATGGCCGCCACGCTGACGCGGTCCGGGGATCGTCTGCAACTGACCGGTGCCATTGATTATGACAATGCCGATGCCATCTGTGCCGAGGGCATTGCCTTGCTGGGCCAGACCGGCGCGCAGACGGTGGTGGATCTTGCCGGCCTGACGTCTGCCAGCAGCCTCAGTGTGGCGGTGTTGTTGCGATGGGCGCGCATGGCGGCGGCGCAGGGACGCCTGTTGCAGCTAACGCAAGTGCCACCGCGTTGCCAGGCGATTGTACGAGTCAGCGGCCTGGCCGAGGCCTTGCCGGAAGTTTGATTTAATTGAGTGTTTCGAGAGAAAAGTATGACGGCCGATGAGATCAAGGCGCTGCTGGTGGCAGGCATTCCGGATGCAGAAGTTCATGTGGAAGGTGAGGGCAGCAAGTACACTGTCACGGTAGTGACGGATCGTTTTGACGGCATGCGTCCGGTTGCCAAGCAGCAACTGGTCTATGGCCCGCTTAATCCACACATTGCCACCGGTGAAATTCATGCGGTGACCATGCGTACGCTGACGAAAGAAGAGTGGCGCAAGATCAGGTTGTTTTCCTGACGCTTGAAGGCGGCGCGGATGCTGACCGCAGAACCGGTGTGACTTTGCGTCCGACTCAATGTCGGACATTTTCGTTTCTGGGAAACGGTTTTTAACGTATTTTTTAACGCATTTATTGAGAGTTCTGATGGACAAGTTGCTGATAGCCGGTGGTGTGCGCCTTGATGGCGAGGTGAAGATTTCCGGTGCCAAGAATGCGGCGCTACCCTTGCTGGCCGCCACGCTGCTGGCTGCAACACCGGTCACACTGACCAATGTGCCGCAACTCAAGGACATCACCACACTCATCCAGATCCTGGCCCATATGGGTGTGACCGTCGAGATCGGGGAACAGTGCCAGGTGCAGGTGAATGCCAATACCCTGAACACGGCAGTGGCCCCCTATGAGCTGGTGCGCACCATGCGTGCCTCCATCTTTGTGCTTGGCCCTTTGCTGGCCCGTTTTGGTGAGGCGTCGGTGTCCCTGCCTGGTGGCTGCGCCATTGGGTCGCGCCCGGTTGATCAGCATCTGAAAGGGCTGATTGCCCTGGGTGCCGATATTCAGGTCGAGAACGGCTACGTGCATGGCAAGGTGAATGGCCGCCTCAAGGGCGCCCGTTTCGTGTTTGACATGGTGACGGTGGGTGGCACGGAAAACATGCTGATGGCCGCCACACTGGCAGAAGGCACCACCATCATCGAGAACGCTGCGCGTGAGCCGGAAATCGTCAATCTGGCCGGGCTGCTCACCGCCATGGGGGCAAAAATTGAAGGCGCCGGCACGGACACGATTACTGTGCAGGGCGTCGAGTCGCTCAATGGTTGCACCTATCGCGTCATTGCCGACCGCATCGAAACCGGTTCCTATCTGGCGGCGGCCGCAGTGACGGGCGGGCGTGTGAAGGCGCTGAATACCGAGCCGGGCCTGCTGGATGCCGTGTTGCTCAAGTTTCAGGAAGCGGGCGCCAAAATCACCACGGGGCCGGACTGGATCGAGCTCGACATGGAAGGCCGTCGCCCAAAGTCAGTGAATTTCCGTACGGCACCACACCCCGGGTTCCCGACCGACATGCAGGCACAGTTCATGACGGTGAATGCACTGGCGGAAGGAACGGGCTCGATCATCGAAACCATCTTTGAAAACCGTTTCATGCACGTACCGGAGCTCAATCGTCTCGGTGCAAAGATTGCGGTCGATGGTCACACGGCAATTGTGACGGGTGTAGCCACACTGCAGGCCGCCCCGGTGATGGCAACCGACCTTCGTGCCTCCATGTCGCTGGTGATTGCGGCACTGGCTGCCGAGGGGGAAACGCTGGTTGACCGTATCTATCACATTGATCGTGGCTACGAACGCATTGAAGAAAAGCTGCAGGGACTGGGTGCGAAGATCCGCCGTGTCTCCGGGCGAGGTGAGGCATGAGCGGGATCATTATTGCCCTGTCCAAGGGCCGCATTCTCAACGACACATTGCCCTTGCTGCGTGAGGCCGGCATTGATTTGCTCGATGATCCGGAAAAATCCCGCAAGCTGATTTTTCCGACCACGCATCCGGCAGTGCGCATTGTCATTGTGCGCGCGACTGATGTACCGACCTATGTGGAAAACGGTGCCGCGGATATCGGTGTCGCCGGCAAGGATGTCCTGATGGAGCATGGCGCCAGTGGGGTCTATGAGCCGCTTGATCTGAAAATTGCGCGCTGCCGCTTGATGGTGGCGGGTCCGGTGAATCCGCCGGCAGTGAATGGCCGCCTGCGTGTTGCCACAAAATTCGTGAACCTGACGCAGCGTTATTACGCTGAAAAAGGTGAGCAGGTCGAACTGATCAAGCTCTATGGTTCCATGGAGCTGGCGCCACTGATGGGGCTGGCGGATCGCATTGTCGATGTCGTGGATACCGGCAAGACGCTGAAGGAAAACGGCCTTGAGCCGACCGAGCTGATTGCCCACGTCAGCTCGCGCCTGATCGTGAACAAGGCGGCCATGAAAATGAAGCACACGCTGATCCAGCCTGTGATTGACCAGCTGGAGGCGGCAGTAGCCCGTCGCGAGCAGGCCACTGCCTGAATTGACCGGAGTCTGATGTGAGCGAACTCATTCCTCGTCTGGATACTGCGGCAGCCGGCTTTGATCGCCGTCTGGAGTCCCTGCTTGCCTGGGAAGGCGTGAGTGATGCCGGTGTGCAGGAGGCGGTGACGGACATCGTCACCCGTGTGCGTCATGAAGGCGACCGCGCCCTGCTGGAGTTCACCAATCGCTTTGACGGGCTGAATGCGGCAGATGCCGTGCATCTGGAAATTCCGCAGAAGCGCCTGCAGCAGGCTCTGGATGGTTTGCCCGCGGAGCAGCGCGAGGCGCTGACCACGGCACGTGATCGTGTGCGTGCCTATCACGAAAAACAGAAGCAGGATTCCTGGCAGTACACCGAGGCGGATGGCACGGTGCTTGGCCAGAAAATCACGCCACTGGATCGCGTCGGTATTTATGTGCCGGGAGGAAAGGCATCGTACCCGTCCTCGGTGCTGATGAATGCCATGCCGGCAAAAGTGGCCGGTGTGCGTGAAATCATCATGGTGGTGCCGACGCCCCGTGGCGAAGTGAACGAGCTTGTATTTGCGGCGGCCTGTCTGGCCGGCGTTGATCGCGTGTTCACCATCGGTGGTGCGCAAGCCGTGGCGGCGCTGGCCTACGGTACCGCTACCGTGCCGCGCGTCGACAAGATTGTTGGGCCTGGCAATATTTATGTGGCCACCGCCAAGCGCATGGTGTTCGGACAGGTGGGTATCGACATGATTGCCGGCCCCTCGGAAATCCTTGTGTATTGTGA
>CAYGBB010000203.1:0-4335 GCA_964347985.1 uncultured Moraxellaceae bacterium | reverse complement strand
GCCATGGGCTCAAAGTCAGGCGCCAAGACCCTGATGGAAAAAGCTGGCGTACCACTGATTCCCGGTTATCACGGGGATGAACAGAATGATGCCTTCCTGCTGGACAAAGCCCGTGAGATGGGCTTTCCGGTGTTGCTGAAGGCATCGGCAGGCGGTGGTGGCAAAGGCATGCGTGCCGTGCATCATGAGTCCGAATTTACCGAGGCACTGCATGGTGCCCAGCGCGAAGCCATGAACGCCTTTGGCGACCAGCGCATGCTGATTGAAAAGCTGCTGGTCGAACCACGGCACGTGGAAGTCCAGGTTCTGGCAGACCGTCATGGTAATGCCGTTTATGTATTTGATCGTGACTGCTCCATCCAGCGCAGACACCAGAAGGTTGTGGAGGAAGCGCCAGCACCAGGCCTGTCAGCGGAATTGCGCACTGCCATGGGCGAAGCAGCCGTACGAGCAGCCAAGGCCATCTCCTACGAAGGCGCCGGTACCCTGGAGTTCCTGGTCGACAAGGGTGGCCAGTTTTTCTTCATGGAAATGAATACACGCCTGCAGGTTGAACACCCCGTCAGCGAACTGATCTCGGGACTGGATCTGGTGGAATGGCAACTGCGTGTGGCCAGCGGCGAACCCCTCGGCTTTGACCAGAGTGATCTGCACGTAAAAGGGCATGCCATTGAAGTGCGTCTTTATGCAGAAGATCCGGATTCCGGATTCCTGCCTTCTACCGGAACGCTTCGTCACTTCGACATGCCTGCAGGTGAAGGCGTTCGGGTTGATACCGGTTACCGGACCGGGGACGCCGTCAGTGTCTATTACGACCCGATGATGGCCAAGGTGATTGCCTGGGGAGAAACCCGTGACATCGCGGCGCAACGACTGGCTGACGCACTCCGGAAAACCCGCATTGCTGGCGTCAAACACAACACAGGCTTTCTGGTAAAGGTTCTGTCTCACCCTGCCTTCCTTGCGGCCGGCTTGAGCACGCACTTCATCGAAGAGCACCACGCAGACTTGTTGTCCCCGTCAAACAACGATAAAACCACCCTGCTGTTACTGGGTGCTGCATACACACTTCAAACGCCCCACCCTGCCGCCAACAGCAATGACCATTGCTCTCCCTGGAGTCGTCTGCAAGGTTTCCGGATTGCACAGCACGATGAGAGCCTTATACGCATCAGCCTGCAGGGAGAAACACACGAAGTAGCGCTTACCCCCTCACACTCACACTATGAGTACACCATCGGTGAACGTCGTGGGGAATGTGCACTGACCCTGAAAGAAAGCCTTGCCTGCCTTATCCGTGACAGCCACCTGACCAATTTCCATGTTGTCCGCAATAACAATGGACTGGATGTATTTACGAATGGTGAACATGCCGAACTAGGCTTTGTCACACATACCCATGAAAGCAGCTCCGCCTCTGATGGCAGGCACTACAACGCACCGATGAATGGCCGCATTGTCAGCGTGAATGTCAGCAAGGGTGACGTTGTTAAGGAAGGCGATACACTTCTCGTCATGGAGGCGATGAAAATGGAGCATCGCATCCGTGCGCATGGTGATGGCGTGATAGCCACCATCGATATTTCTGCTGGTGACCTTGTCAGTGAAGGACAAGTCCTGGTCGCACTTGAAGGCGGAGCCAGCAACGAATGAACCCGATTCTCTGGCAACCTTCTGTCGAACGCATTGCAGCCACACGCCTGACAGCCTGGCAACGCTGGCTAGCCCGCGAGCGCAATCTGGCATTTGATCACTATGCCGAGCTGCATGACTGGTCAATTACCGAGCGTGCCGCATTCTGGGAAAGTCTCTGGGATTACTTTGACATTACCAGCCATACACCCCATGCAACGGTCCTCAGCAATGATCAAATGCCGGGAGCCCACTGGTTCGAGGGAGCCACGCTGAATTTTGCCGAACATCTGCTGCGCTACCGTGACGAACACCTTGCCCTGATCAGTTACCTGGAAAATGGAGAGCGTCGCACACTGACGTATGCCGAACTGTTCACACAAGTCAGTCATGTTGCTGCATATTTCCGTGCTCAGGGTATTGAGGCTGGCGACCGTGTGGCAGGCTTCATGCCGAACGTGCTGGAAACCGTGATAGCGATGCTGGCGGCCACCAGTCTTGGTGCCACCTGGTCCTCGTGTTCACCCGATTTTGGCCTGCAGGGTGTACTGGACCGTTTTGGCCAAATCACTCCAAAGTTGCTGGTTGTGGCCGATGGCTACTACTACAACAGCAAGCGGGTGGACTGTCTTGAGAAGGTCGCCGCCATTGTTTCCCACCTGCCCACACTGAAAAAAACACTTGTTGTCCCGCTGACACAGAAGTCGCCTGACCTGTCTGTAATTCCGGATGCAGTTTCCTGGAATGAAGCCTTGGCAACACCGGCTGACAACCTGGCATTCATACCCGTCCCGTTCAGTCATCCGCTCTATATCATGTACTCTTCGGGGACGACCGGAGTGCCAAAATGCATTGTGCACGGCACTGGAGGCACCCTGCTCCAGCACCTCAAGGAACTGGCATTGCATACCGACATCAAGCGCGACGATGTGGTGTTCTATTACACGACCTGCGGCTGGATGATGTGGAACTGGCTGATTTCCACACTGGCACTGGGCGCCACTGTGGTGCTGTATGACGGCTCTCCCTTTGCCCCGAAGCCGGACATACTTTTCGATATTGCCGAGCGCGAGAAAATTTCCATTTTCGGGACCAGTGCAAAATATATCGCCGCGCTGGAAAAAGCCGGCTGCAAGCCGGGAGAAACACATCAACTGGATTCTCTCAAAACCATCCTGTCGACAGGTTCACCACTACTCCACGAAAGTTTTGACTACGTTTATCGCGACATCAAAACAGATCTCTGCCTTTCCAGCATTTCCGGTGGCACCGATATTGTTTCGTGTTTTGCCCTCGGCAACCCCACTCTCCCGGTTTATCGTGGGGAGTTGCAATGCAAGGGCCTTGGCATGGCCGTCGACATCTTCAATGAAGCAGGCCAATCTGTCATTGACGAGAAAGGTGAACTGGTCTGCACACGAGCATTCCCCTGCATGCCCACCGGCTTCTGGAATGATCCCGATGGCGAAAAATACCGGAAAGCCTACTTTGACCGTTTCCCGGGATTATGGGCACATGGCGACTATGGCGAACAGAATGCTCATGGCGGGCTAATCATTCATGGACGTTCGGATGCCGTACTCAATCCCGGCGGCGTACGCATTGGCACGGCAGAAATCTACCGACAGGTAGAAAAAGTGCCCGAGGTGCTCGAGTCGATTGCCATCGGCCAGGACTGGGAAAGTGATGTACGTGTCGTCCTTTTCGTCAAGCTTCGTGAGGGTCTTGCGCTGACGGAGCCCCTGCAAAAGCAGATTCGTGACGTGATCCGTGCCAACACCACACCACGACATGTGCCTGCACGAATTGTGCAAGTGACCGACATCCCCCGCACCATCAGTGGCAAGATCGTTGAACTGGCCGTGCGGAATGCAGTGCATGGCAAACCTGTCAAGAATACGGATGCCCTGGCCAACCCGGAAGCGCTGGCCTGTTTCAGGGACAGGGATGAGCTGAAAGCCTGAACTGCCTCGCCATGAAAAAGGCCTTCGCATCGGGAGGCCTTTTTCATGAATCAACAACCATCACGACCAGAAGTAGCTCGACTGCTTCTGGATAATGGTTTCCACGATATAACTGGCCAGCGCCGACACTGTCATCTGCGCATTAACCGTGATCTCTGTTGGCATGATGCTGGCGTCCGCCACGAACAAGCCTTTCAGTTCGTGTGACTCGCCCCAGGGATTCACCACGGAAGTAAACGGATCCTTGCCCATGCGGCAGGTACCCTGCGGATTGTAGGCCAGCAGGCGCATCGTATAGAGCCCCAGGGTGCCAAACTGGATCTTGTCGACAGCCTCATCCAGCTCAAACACATTGTTGGCCGCCGTACGGTTATAGGCCGGCAGATAAACCTTTTCCGCACCCGCGGCAAACATGACGCGCCCTGCATGACGAAGACCGTTACGCAAGGCGGCAAACTCAATGTCGCTAAGATTCCACTCGATACGCTTGTCACCCGTGTACGGGTCACCGATCCATTGCACGAAACCCTGACCATGATCGTGCACAAACACGTTCAGGGCGGAGAAGTACTTGTACTCTTTCATGAAGCGGACGTGATCCTCTCCCTCCCCCAGCTCTCCTTGCGAAATCAGCTGAACGGGGGCCGCCAGACCGCTCTCCATATCAAGCCAGTTGTGCTTTTCTTTCCAGAATTCATCAACATGAATCCCCGTCAGGGCACCGCGCCAACCATAAACC
>CAYGBB010000202.1:0-4340 GCA_964347985.1 uncultured Moraxellaceae bacterium | reverse complement strand
AGTCAGAATGACATCCATTGCCTTGAGGGCATCAATCGAGTTGGCATCCTGCAGTGCAGGTGCTGCCTTGCCACCAAAATCAGGCGCCTTGCCACCGGCATTGCTGGTGGAAAAATACACCGGATCGATGTGGGCGAAATCGTTTTCTTCCACCATGCGTTGCATGAGGACCGAGCCCACCATACCGCGCCAACCTACCAGACCGACTTTCATGTTCTGTACCTTTTCAAGAGACTGAATTCGTTTTTACAGGGCAGCAACCACTGCTTCGCCCATTTCCTGTGTGCCGACTTTCTTCGTGCCTTCGGTATAAATGTCCGGTGTACGCAGGTTCTGGTCGAGCACCTTGCCAACGGCGTCTTCGATGGCCTTTGCCGCTGCTTCGGCACCAAAGGTGTAACGCAGCATCATGGCAACTGACAGTATGGTGGCCAGCGGATTGGCTACGCCCTTGCCGGCGATATCCGGGGCAGAGCCATGGCAAGGCTCGTACATGCCCTTCTTGTTCTGGTCCAGCGACGCCGATGGCAGCATGCCGATGGAACCGGTGAGCATGGAGGCTTCATCAGAGAGGATGTCGCCGAACAGGTTGCCGGTGACAATCACATCAAACTGCTTGGGCGCACGCACCAGCTGCATGGCGGCGTTATCCACGTACATGTGCGAGAGCTGGACGTCCGGATACTCCTTCGCCACCTCGGTCACGACTTCTTTCCAGAGCTCGGTGACTTCCAGCACATTGGCCTTGTCGACCGACAACACCTTCTTGTTGCGCTGCATGGCGAGCTGGAAGGCAACATGGGCAATACGACGGATTTCCGATTCGCTGTACACATCGGTGTTGAAGCCCTGGCGCTCGCCGTTTTCAAGCACACGTACACCTCGTGGCTGCCCGAAATAAATACCGCCGGTGAGCTCACGCACGATCAGGATATCCAGACCCGCAACAATTTCCGGCTTCAGGGAAGACGCAGACGCGAGCTGCGGGTAGAGAATGGCCGGGCGCAAATTGGCGAATAGGTTCAGCTCGGAACGAATCTTGAGCAAGCCACGCTCCGGGCGAATCGAACGTTCAATAGTGTCCCACTTCGGACCGCCCACGGCACCGAGCAGGACTGCATCGGCTTTCCGGGCTGCATCCAGCGTGACATCCGGCAGCGGTACGCCATGTGCATCGATGGCCGCACCACCCAGCAACTGGTTTTCCCAGGTAATGCCGAGAGCGAATTTTTCATTGACGGCTGACAGCACCTTTACGGCTTCCGCCATGATTTCCGGGCCGATGCCATCACCGGCCAACACCACAACATGCTTGCTCATTTATTCATTCCTTCCGCAAATACCCTCTGCTTTTTCATGAAGAGAGGGAGTTGAAACCGATCAACGCAACGACTGGAATACCCAGGGGCGTGCGGCCTTTGCCTTTTCTTCAAAGGCACGAATGTCATCGGCGACCTGCAAGGTAAGACCGATATCGTCGAGACCGTTGAGCAGACAGTGGCGACGGAAATCATCCACGTCGAAACTGAAGCTTTCGCCATTCGGGCGAATCACTTTTTTCTGCTCAAGATCGACCGTGATCTGGTAACCCTCACTCGCCTCGCACTCATTAAAGAGCACGTCCATTTCTTCTTCCTTCAGCACCACGGGCAGCACGCCGTTCTTGAAGCAGTTATTGAAGAAGATGTCGGCAAAGCTGGAGGCAATCACGGCTCGGAAACCATATTCCTGCAATGCCCATGGCGCATGTTCGCGCGAAGAGCCGCAACCGAAGTTCTGGCGGGCCAACAAAATGCTGGCGCCCTGGTAGCGCGGAAAATTGAGCACAAACTCCGGATTCACCGGACGCGCAGCATTGTCCTGCCCCGGATAACCTTCATCCAGATAGCGCCACTCATCAAACAGGTTGGGACCAAAGCCCGTGCGCTTGATGGACTTGAGGAACTGCTTGGGAATGATCTGGTCGGTATCGACATTGGCACGATCGAGCGGAGCGACGAGACCTTTTACAACGGTGAACTTTTCCATGATGGCCTCTCTCAGAACGAACGTACGTCGACAAAATGTCCGGCCAGCGCGGCGGCCGCGGCCATGGCCGGACTGACGAGATGGGTACGGCCGCCGTTGCCCTGGCGTCCTTCGAAATTACGGTTCGACGTGGAAGCGCAATGCTCGCCAGACTGCAGCTTGTCGGCATTCATGGCGAGGCACATGGAGCAACCCGGCTCGCGCCACTCAAAGCCGGCAGCGAGGAACACCTTGTCGAGGCCTTCGGCTTCGGCCTGCTTCTTCACGAGACCGGAACCCGGCACCACCATGGCCTGCTTGATGGTGCTGGCCACCTTGCGCCCCTTGATGACGGCGGCGGCGGCCCGCAAGTCCTCGATACGGGAATTGGTGCAGGAACCGATGAACACGCGATCCAGCTGGATGTCGGTAATCTTCTGGCCGGGCTGGAGGCCCATGTAGACGTAGGCACGCTCGAAGGAGCTGCGCTCCACGGCGTCTTCGGCATCATCCAGGGTTGGCACGCTGGCAGTGACCGGCACAACCATTTCCGGACTGGTACCCCAGCTCACTTGCGGCTGAATGCTGGCACCGTCAATTTCCACCACGGTATCGAACACTGCATCGGCATCGGACGTGAGGGTACGCCAGTAGGTGACGGCCTTGTCCCAGTTCTCGCCCGTGGGCGCAAACGGCTTGCCACGGAAATACTCGATGGTCTTTTCATCGGCGGCGACCATGCCGACACGGGCACCGGCTTCGATAGCCATGTTGCAGACCGTCATGCGGCCTTCCATGCTCATGTCCTCGAATACCTGACCACCGAACTCGATGGCGTGGCCATTGCCACCTGCCGTACCGATCTTGCCGATGATGGCGAGCACCACGTCTTTGGAGGTGACGCCATCACCCAGCTTGCCGGTGACCTTGACCAGCATGTTCTTCGACTTTTTCTGCACCAGGCACTGGGTGGCAAGCACATGCTCGACTTCCGAAGTGCCGATACCGTGCGCAAGGCAGGCAAAGGCGCCATGGGTAGCCGTATGCGAATCGCCGCAGACCACGGTCATGCCAGGCAACGTCAGGCCCTGCTCGGGACCCACCACATGCACAATGCCCTGGCGCTCGTCGTTGATGGTGAACTCGACGATATTGAAGTCATTGCAGTTGTCGTCGAGCGTGGCGACCTGGATGCGCGAGGTTTCATCGGCAATACCGGCAACGCCCTTTTCGCGCTCGGCCTTGTCGGTCGGCACGTTGTGGTCCGGCGTGGCGATATTGGCATCAAGGCGCCATGGCTGGCGCTTGGCCAGGCGAAGGCCATCGAAGGCCTGCGGGCTGGTGACTTCGTGCAGCAACTGACGATCGATGTAGATGAGGCAGGAGCCGTCATCGCGCTGTTTTACAAGGTGGTCGTCCCAGAGCTTGTCGTAAAGGGTCTTGCCGGACATCTCGAACTCCTGCAGGCCGGTTAGGCACTCGGCTGGCTTTTGCGATGGATGCATCCTACGACTGGACAATCAATAAATCTAATTCATAATTTTCATATATTCGATAACCAACAGGAATCCATATGGATACTGCCGCCCTTAGCGCTTTCATGGAGGTGGCCCGTACTGCCTCCTTCTCTCAGGCTGCCGAGCATCTGCACCTGACCCAGCCGGCCGTGTCCAAGCGCATCAGCGTGCTGGAGGAGTCGCTAGGGGTGTCCCTGTTCGACCGGGTGAGCCGGCAGGTCAGCCTGACCGAGGCCGGACGCGCCCTGCTCCCGCGCGCCCAGCAAATCCTGCTGGACCTGGAGGACATGAAACGGGCCGTGGGCAACCTGAGTGGCCCCGTCACCGGAACCCTCAAGATTGGCACCAGTCACCACATCGGCCTGCATCGCCTGCCACCGGCGCTGCGCGCCTTTTCCACCCGGTACCGGCAGGTACGGCTGGACCTGCGCTTCATTGACTCCGAGGAGGCCTACGAGGCCGTGCTGTCCGGGGATCTGGAGCTGGGCATTGTCACCCTGCCCCCGGAAAAGGATGAGCGCCTGATTGCCCGCGAAATCTGGGTGGACCCACTGGCATTTGTGGCCGGCCGGGATCACCCGCTGGCACATCAAAAGCAAGTATCGCTGGCTGACCTGACCGGGCACCCGGCCATCCTGCCGTCCTCCTCCACATTTACACGCCAGATCGCTTCGCGCCTGTTTCAGGAGTCCGGGCTGGAGATGCAGGTGAGCATGACCACCAACTATCTGGAAACCATCAAGATGATGGCGTCCATCGGACTGGGCTGGAGCGTATTGCCGGCCAGCATGGCCGATCATGAGCTCGTGATACTGA
>CAYGBB010000201.1:0-4352 GCA_964347985.1 uncultured Moraxellaceae bacterium | reverse complement strand
TTACATAGAATGGCCGGCCTTTTCCGACCCAGTTCGGGTCATGTTCATTTTCTGAGCAACCATCATGAAACGTACTTTCCAGCCCAGCGTTCTCAAGCGTGCCCGTACTCACGGTTTCCGTGCCCGCATGGCCACCAAGAACGGCCGTGCCGTACTTGCCCGTCGTCGTGCCAAGGGTCGCAAGAACCTGACTGTCTAACCTGCGCATCGTCGATGTGATTGCGCGCTATTGCTTTCCGCGGACGCACCGACTGTTGCGTCCAGCAGAATTCAAGACAGTTTTTGATAGCGCAGCGTTCAAGGTCGGTGAGCAGCATTTCATGCTGCTCGTACGTCCGAATGGCCTGGATCACCCCCGACTCGGGCTGGTGATCGCCAAGAAAAAGGTCCGCTTGTCTGTCGAACGCAATCGACTCAAACGGACCGTTCGTGAAAGCTTCCGTTCACAGCAGGCCCAGTTGCCGCCGGTGGATGTGATCTTCATGTCCCGCAACGATCTTGGCAGCCTGACTTCCGCTGAACTGGCCGTGGCACTGGCCAAAAGCTGGAAGCGACTTGAACGCAAAGCCGTATCACGTCCCGGTGCGGGGGCCGTGGAGCCTCAGGCATGAAAATTCTTTTCATTTTGCCGATTCGCTTCTACCGCATCGCGATCAGTCCATTGATGGCGCCGCACTGCCGTTTTTATCCCTCCTGCTCTGCCTATGCCGAAGAAGCCCTGCGTCGTCATGGCGCTGTGAAAGGCATGTATCTGGCCATCCACCGAGTGTTGCGTTGCAATCCCTGGGCCGACGGTGGCGTTGATCAGGTACCCGAACAGTTTTCCTTGCGCCGTGTTGCCACTGTGACCGGCACTCCCGAATCCCCACGCACTTCCAAGGCGCCCTGATTTATGGAAATCCGACGCACCCTGCTTATTGTGGCCATGGCGGTTATTGGCTACATGCTGATACTGACCTGGCAAAAGGATTACGGCAGTCAGGCCGCCACGGCGCCGGCTGTGCCGGCAGCAACATCAACCGTACCGGCTACGGGCGATACGCCCGTAGTGCCAGCTGCGGGTGCCAGTGACATCCCGACCGTGCCAGTAGCAAGTGCTGTTGCCACTGCGCCTGTGGATGGTGCCGTGCAGAGTAGCGGCTTGCTGCGGGTCAAGACCGATGTGCTGGATATCGAAATTGACAGCCGCGGTGGCGACATCGTGCGTGCCGCGCTGCCGAAATTTACCGAGAGCATCGACAGCAAAAATGCCTTCGTGCTGATGGATCATTCCGCCGCACGTACCTACGTTGCGCAGAGCGGTCTTATCGGTGCCAATGGGCCTGATGCCAATGCCGCCGGTCGCCCGCAGTACCAGGCCAGCGCCACACAGTTTGTGATGGATGACAAAAGCGACACGCTGGGCGTGGTGCTGACACTGCCGGATGCAAACGGCGTGGAAATCCGCAAGATTTTTGAATTCACCCGCGGCAACTATCTGGTGAAGGTGCGTTACGAAATCATCAACCGCGGCAACACACCGTGGCAGGGGCTGATGTATGCGCAGCTGAAGCGTGACAGCAGCAAGGATCCAAGCGCCAGCAACCAGGGCTTCGGCATGACCACTTTCCTGGGTGGTGCCTGGTGGACCAAGGAAAAGCCGTACAACAAGGCTGACTTTGATGATTTCGCTGAGAACCCGGTAAAAGAATCCGTCACGGGCGGTTGGGCCGCCATGCTGCAGCATTATTTTGTGACGGCGTGGGTACCGGATGCGAAGAGCGCCAACGTCTACACCACCCGCAAGAGCGGCAGCGACAATGTGATCGGTTACACCGGCCCGCTGATCGCGGTGGCACCGGGTGCCCAGCAGAAAATCGAAGCCTCGCTGTATATCGGTCCGAAGACCCAGAAAATTCTTGAGAAGGTTTCTCCAGGTCTGGAGCTGACCGTGGATTACGGCTGGTTGTGGCCGGTGTCGCAGTTCCTGTTCTGGGTACTGACGCTGATTCATGGCTGGATTGGCAACTGGGGCTGGGCGATTGTGTTCCTGACCATTCTGGTCAAGGCGGCGTTCTTCCAGCTCTCGGCCACCAGCTACAAGTCCATGGCGAAGATGCGAACCGTGATGCCGGAAATGCAGCGCATCAAGGAACAGCATGGCGGCGATCGCGCCAAGCAGTCGCAGGCCATGATGGAGTTGTACAAGAAAGAAAAGATCAACCCGCTCGGCGGCTGTCTGCCAATCCTGGTGCAGATGCCGGTATTCATTGCGCTGTACTACTGTCTCATGGAGTCGGTCGAGCTGCGTCATGCGCCGTGGCTGGGCTGGATCCGTGACCTTTCCGTGATGGATCCGTTTTTTGTGCTGCCACTGATCATGGGCGCCACCATGTTCATCCAGCAGCAACTGAACCCGGCGCCGCCAGATCCCATGCAGGCCAAGGTGATGAAGCTGATGCCCATCATCTTCACGGTAATGTTCCTGTGGTTCCCGGCAGGTCTGGTGCTGTACTGGGTGGTGAACAACAGTCTGTCGATCCTGCAGCAGTGGATCATCACACGGCAGATCGAACAGGCCGCCGGCAAGAAGGCCTGAGTTTCAGCCTGCATCCGGTTTCAAACAAAAAGGCTCCTTGCGGAGCCTTTTTGCTACTCTGAATCAGGGAACGAGAACGAAAAAAATGAAAACCACTGACACCATTGCGGCCATTGCGACACCACCCGGGCGCGGGGGTGTCGGCATCGTGCGCATCTCCGGTCCAAAGGCCCAGGCCATTGGCAAGTCCGTGATGCAGCGTGAAACGGATTTGCCAGTCCGGCACGCGTTGTTCTGCGGCTTTCATGGCAATGACGGCAGTGAAATTGATGAAGGCCTCGTGCTGTTCTTTCAGGGTCCGCACTCGTTCACCGGTGAGGATGTTGTCGAGCTGCAGGGACATGGCGGCCCGGTAGTGATGGATATGCTGTTGCAACGGGTGCTGACGCTGGGTGCGCGCATGGCCCGTCCCGGTGAATTTTCCGAACGCGCCTTTCTCAATGACAAACTTGATCTGGCCCAGGCTGAGGCCATTGCCGATCTGATTGATGCCGGCTCCGCCGAAGCGGCGCGTTCGGCGGTGCGATCATTGGCCGGTGTGTTTTCAGACAAGATCCACGGGCTGGTTGAAGCCCTCATCCAGTTGCGACTGTATGTCGAGGCGGCCATTGATTTTCCTGAAGAGGAAATCGACTTTCTCAGTGACGGGCGTGTCGAGCGGGAATTGGGCGACGTGCAGTCACGGCTGGATGCGGTCATGCATGAGGCACGCCAGGGCGCACTGCTACGGGAAGGCATGCGCGTGGTCATCGCCGGCAAACCCAACGCCGGCAAATCCAGCCTGCTGAATGCGCTGGCCGGTTTTGAGGCCGCCATTGTCACCGACATCGCCGGCACCACCCGCGATGTGCTGCGTGAGCAGATACAGATCGATGGCATGCCCCTGCACATCATCGACACCGCCGGTTTGCGCGACACCATGGATGTGGTGGAACAGGAGGGTGTGCGCCGCGCCCTGAAAGAAGTCGAACAGGCCGACCGGGTGCTCTTTGTGTATGACGTCGCCAGTGACAGCGACCCGATTGCGCTCGCCGCCGAATTTTTCACTCCCTTGCCGCCACCGGAGAAGCTGCTGCTCATCGCCAACAAGTGCGATCTGCTCCCGGCCCTTGAAACCGGCGTGGATGAGCGCGCCGATGATGCAGGCCGGATCTACACCGAAATCGTGCTGTCCGCGCGCCGTGGCGGCGGGCTCGACGTACTCCGCCAGGCCCTCAAGGCAGCCATGGGCTTCCAGAGTGCGGGGGCAGGTCTGTTCACGGCCCGCCGCCGTCACCTGGATGCGCTGGCACGGGCACGGCAGTCACTGGCAACCGGACGGGAGCAGTTGCTCGGCACCGGGGCGGGCGAACTGCTGGCGGAGGATCTGCGGGTGGCGCAGCAGGCCCTGTCGGAAATAACGGGGGAGTTTACGTCCGACGACCTGCTGGGCCGGATCTTCTCCAGCTTTTGCATCGGCAAGTGAGTGGGCACTTACTTAGCGCAATAACCCTGTGAAAATAGACCATCAGAGTGGTCAAAAAGTGTACACCCCGGTTCTTTTTGCCCGGTCAACCCGTATACTACGTTCCCCCTTTTTCCTGATGACCCGGACACCCATGCGTTATCCCGGAACCTATGACGTGATCGTGATCGGCGGCGGCCATGCCGGCACCGAAGCCGCACTGGCGGCTGCGCGCATGGGCTGCAAGACGTTGCTGCTCAGCCACAACGTGGAAACGCTGGGGCAGATGAGCTGCAATCCGGCCATCGGCGGGATCGGCAAGTCCCATCT
>CAYGBB010000200.1:632-4358 GCA_964347985.1 uncultured Moraxellaceae bacterium | reverse complement strand
AACGGCACGATAGCCCCAGGAGAAGTTATCCATGTAGTCATTGGAGGGGCCTTCAGAGAGGCAAGCACCTGCATCATAAAGCGGCTCTGCTGCTGTCCCATCGGCGCATACAACGCTTTGAAATGGCCCTAAAATTGTTGTTGTATTAGGAACATCGCTAAGTGGAATACTCAATAAAGATGCGGTAGAGGCATATCGCTTGTCTTCCCCTTTCGGAACATAATTGGCACCAATCTCAAGAACACCAATCACCTGGTTAGCGCCAATCATTGGTCCAAAGTTATTGATAGCCACCAAATCCAGATTATAGGTTTCGAGCTCTTCCCACACCTTGACCTTGTCACCTGGCTTGACTGGATTGCCGTTATTCAGCACATCGCCATAGCTGAAGCCGACATTCGGATCACAGGCACCCAATGTATAACAAAAAGCAGCAATTGAGTTATACGCAACCAGATTATCACCCAACTCAGACAGAATCACATCATTAGGACGATATGCCAGTTCACCGGAAAGTGCCAAATCACCAAAAGCCGTGCTGAAGGTTAAACCGACCATCTGGATATCTTCAGGATAAACGATCTGGTATTCAGTTGAATCGACAAAGGCGAAAGCGCCAGCAGCAAAGCTCCCTGTCTTGGCCTGAGCTACCGGCTTATGGCTATGGTAGTTCATGTAGAATAAACCAAACTCTGTAGCATCCATGCTGTAACGGAAGGCCACACCAAACTGCCCCTGGCTATCGACAGGCTTGTCTGAAATGCGATCATTGGTCAGCGTAAACCCGGGTACACCATAGGTAGCCGTGTTGTAACCACTGACTAATGCCGGAATCGGGGCATTAGCGTTGGAAAAGTCCACCAAAATACGATTGGCACCATCACCCGCAAATGCATCATCGGTGGAGTAGTAACTACCGACACCATCAGCTTCTGAATAATCCCAGTCAAACTCATAGAAGGCCTCCATGGTCAGGCTATCGGCCAGTTCGTACGAAGCATAAATCATGGGCAGTGGCAGCAGTGCCTCACGAACTTCAGCGCCAGGCACACGCAGCTTGGAGAGCGACACCGGATTGGCATTGTTGATACCATCCTGCAGGAACAATGCCTCACCCCAGTTGATCACTTGCTCACCAAGGCGAACATTCAGTGCACGACCAGCGACGTCGAAGTTGCCATAAACATAGGCATCCAGGAAACGGGCATCACTGGCAACCCTTTCATCAAGCTCACTGGGAAATCCACAGGCGGCAGGGCTAGCAGTGCTTTGCGCGTTGCAGCTAGCAGAGTTCGGGAAGTTGGCAGGATAGGAACGGTTAGGCCGCTCGTCAGCCAGCACCGTGTCATAAAAAGCGGTGCCACGAACGAAGGCGCCAAAGTCACCCGTCTTCAATTCAAGATCAGACGTAATCTTGAAGGTGCTACTGATTGGCTTGGAGTCATTATCAAAATTGGCGTCGCCATCATTCTTGTTTATGAAGGTACGACGGTTGGCTGCAACAGCACCCGCATAATCCGGATACAGGGAAGCCAGCTTGGGATCCTGCTCCTCCATACGCCAGCCTGTACCGTAAGACACCGTAGTATCCAGTGATCCTGTGACTGCACCGAGATTGAGTTCGAACGCAGAGGCCGTGCTCACAGCCAACGGCAGAACCGTGGCGAGGGCAAAACCTGCAGCGCGGGGGGCCATGCGCAGTGACTGCAGACCATTCTTCTTTTTCATGTCGGTGCTCCGAGCGTATTGGTGTTGTGGTGTACTGTGTTTTGTTGTGGCCTTCCGCGACCCCTTTAGTCACCCAGTTAGCCTGCCCCATTCACAATCTGTGACATGTCACGACTTAACATGACATGACGGGCCAGGACATTGACGATAGGGCCAGTCAATACGGAAGATCATCCATTTATAGCCACAAATTGACTCTTTGTGGTCAATCTACCCTTTATACCCTTTGTTTTTTATAAAGAAAACCGCCAAGTCTGACCCAAAAGTTCTTTTGCCGCTTTCTGCCAGAAGAGAAGAATTTATTGTCCTACAAACACCGTCTCTGGCATCGATACTGTCTAACCATATAGCAAAGACCACGCAGTCACCTTGACCTTAGATCAATACACTGTCGTTAACTCTAGTTCATCTTTTTTGATCTGCCAGCCGCTTCAACGCCAGCCGAAACTGCACCAACCCTTAAGACAACAAGGACCGGGTTCTGCTGCAAATTATCGGCCTGCATGATCCAACCGCCCTAAAGTCTCCGCAAGATCAGATGAAATGACTGCACGATCGAAGATTTTAAGGGCATCACTTACCGCCAAGCGACGACCTGAGTCCAGCCGGGAGGAAATAGCCAGTCCACCAAGCAACCGGGAGGCAATCTGCGGATTGAGTGCATCGAGGATGGCCACTTCACGGCATAACAGGTGATATCCGCTACCATCTGCCTGATGGAACGCCACTGGATTGGCATTGACGAACTGCCCCAATACCGCTCGAACCCGATTCGGGCTGCTCCGATCAAATGCCGGGTGCCGGATAAGTGATTCCACTTTTTGCACTGTGACAGCCATAGGAGCGCTAGCCTGGATGGCAAACCACTGATCCATTACCAGTGCTTCATGTTGCCATCGACCCGCAAAGGCATTGAGACAGGCTTCAGCCTCTGGGCGGCCAGAATGCACCAATGCTGTCAGCGCGGCCGCTTCATCCGTCATGTGCCTTGCCTGAGTAAATCGGCTTACTGCTAAAGCCGCGTGATCTGGCGAGGTCTCCACCAGAAAACCCAGTGCAGTATTTGACAAACTACGGTGGGCGATGGCAGCAGCATCGTAGTGATACGGCGTATCGTCCTGCCTGCAAAGAGTCAGAAACCACTGTTCCAGACGCCCAGTCACCGCCTTTCGCAATGCCAGCCGTGATGCCTGCAAGGCAGCAGGGTCAGGGTTGGACACCTGATCCATCAGTTGTTGTACGGTAGGAAACTGCAGCAGCTTGGCCGCCAGCGCCACATCTTGAGCGACCAATGCAGGCAACAATGCCGAGAAAGCATTCACCAAGCCTTCATCCGGAACAAGCGGCTGCCCCTGAGAAGCCAGTACCGCCAGACGAAGCAATTCAGACGTGAGCAGATCCTGAGCAACAAGCCAGCGGTTAAAGCCATTGCTGTCATGCTGCAAAAGAAACAGGCGCTCCTTGTACGTTAGCCGCTGCTCAAGCTTCACCGGAGCCGAGAAATCCCTTAGCAGGGAGGGTATGACGGCAGAATTTACCTGCGTAAAGACAAACTCCCGAGAAGCCTCATGAAGGACTACCACATGAGAGGCCGACGCCCTCCCCTCGTATGTGATGACAAGATCCTGCCCATCAGGCCCGATCAGTCCGAGACGTACGGGCAAAGGCAATACGGACGGCTCAGGGAAGCCCGCAATTGCAACGGGTATCTGGGTGAGACGCAGAAAATAACTGGCACTGACAGGATCATGACGGCCTTCTGCCTTTAGTGTCGGCGTGCCAGGCTGGCGATACCATTGCATGAACACTGACAGATCAATACCCGATGCATCACTCAATGCCTGAACAAAGTCCTCGACTGTCACTGCCTGGCCGTCATGGCGTGAAAAATACAGATCAGTTCCCGCCCGGAATGTTTCCTCCCCCAGAACAGTATGCAACATGCGCACGATTTCCGCCCCTTTCTCGTAAACCGTTGCCGTGTAGAAATTATTAATC
>CAYGBB010000200.1:0-622 GCA_964347985.1 uncultured Moraxellaceae bacterium | reverse complement strand
CTCCGTCCGAACCGGGTGCGCCAGAGGACCGGCATCTTCGGCAAATTGCCAGGCCCGCAAAGCATTCACATCCTCGATTCGTTGCACGCTGGCAGACAACATGTCGGCTGAGAACTGTTGATCACGGAAAACAGTGAACCCCTCCTTCAGACTCAGCTGAAACCAGTCTCGGCAAGTCACACGATTCCCGCTCCAGTTATGGAAATACTCATGTGCCACTACGGACTCAACCCGCTGGAAGCCGGCATCAGTTGTGGTTGCAGGATGCGCCAGTACGCAACTGGTATTGAAGATGTTAAGTCCCTTGTTCTCCATGGCTCCCATATTGAAATGGGACACGGCAACAATCATGAAAATATCGAGATCGTATTCCCTACCATAGACTTGTTCATCCCACTGCATAGAACGCTTGAGAGAGGCCATGGCATGATCAACCTTCTCAAGATCATGCGGTTCGACAAAAATGCGAAGATCCACCTTCCTTCCTGATGCAGTGATAAAGCTGTCCTGCTGGAAGGAAAGATCGCCCGCCACTGCTGCAAACAGATAGGCTGGTTTTGGAAACGGGTCTTCCCATGTCACAAAATGCCGCTTTTCTCCATGAATCCCATCTTCGCCATCA
>CAYGBB010000199.1:944-4371 GCA_964347985.1 uncultured Moraxellaceae bacterium | reverse complement strand
GCTTGAAGGACGACACGTCGTAATACACATCGCCGTTGCTGGCCGGATAGGCGTGACCTTTTTCGATCAGCGTCTTGACCATCGCGATGATCTGGTCGACAAACTCCGTGGCCTTGGGTTCGGTATCCGGACGGATCACGCCCAGTGCATCGGCATCCTTGTTCATGGCAGTAATGAAACGTTCGGTGAGGGCATTGAAGTCCTCGCCATTTTCATTCGCACGACGGATGATCTTGTCATCGATATCCGTGATGTTGCGCACGTAGGTGACTTTCCAGCCCGACTGACGCAACCAGCGCGTTACTACATCAAAAGAAACCAGCACACGGGCATGGCCAATATGACAGTAGTCGTACACCGTCATGCCGCAGACATACATGCGCACTTCGCCCGGATGAATCGGGGTGAGTGGTTCCTTGCGCTTGGTTTCGGAGTTATGAATAACCTGCATGATCAGGCTCCCGGCTTCCATGAGTCGCGCAAGCCAACAGTACGATTGAACACGGGCTTGCCGGGCTGGCTGTCGCGCAGGTCGGCACAGAAATAGCCTTCGCGTTCGAACTGGAAACGGTCTTCAGCGACAGCAGTCGCCAGTGATGGTTCGATCACGGCCTGCACTACTTCCAGTGCCTGTGGATTGATGAAGGTCTTGAAGTCGACATCACCACGATCGGGCGCTGCATCCGTGAAGAGACGATCATACAAGCGCACTTCGGCAGGAATACCCTTCTCGGCCGAAACCCAGTGAATCACACCCTTCACCTTGCGGTCTTCGGGATTCTTGCCGAGCGTGACCATGTCGCAAGAACAACGCAGTTCGACAATCTCACCAGCCTCGTTCTTCACGACTTCATCGCATTTGATGATGTAGGCATTGCGCAGGCGTACTTCACCGCCAGGAATAAGCCGCTTGTAACCCTTGGGCGGCACTTCCTCGAAGTCGGCACGATCAATCCAGAGTTCCCGTGTAAACGGAATCTCGCGCTCGCCCATGTCCGGCAGATTGGGGTGGCGGGCTGCCCGAATCACTTCGGTCTGTCCTTCCGGATAATTCGTCAACACCACCTTGAGCGGACGCAGCACGGCCATGGCACGGGGTGCCGTATTTTCCAGATGTTCACGCACGCAAAACTCCAGCATGCCGACATCGACCACGCCATCGCTCTTGGTAACACCAATGCGCTTGCAGAATTCCCGCAGTGCTTCGGCCGGGTAACCCCGACGACGCATGCCTGAAATGGTGGGCATGCGCGGATCATCCCAGCCATGTACCAACTGCTCATCCACCAGCTGTTTGAGCTTGCGCTTGCTGGTAACGGTATAGTTTACATTCAGGCGCGCAAACTCGATCTGCTGCGGATGTGACGGGGTACCGAGGGTATCGAGCAACCAGTCGTAAAACGGACGGTGATCCTCGAACTCGAGCGTACACAACGAGTGCGTAATATTCTCGATCGCATCGGAAATCGGATGGGTGTAATCGTACATCGGGTAGATGCACCACTTGTCCCCGGTCTGGTGATGCGTCACCTTGCGGATACGGTAGATGGCCGGATCACGCAGGTTGATATTACCGGAAGCCATGTCGATTTTTGCACGCAGGATACAGCTGCCTTCGTCCATCTCGCCGGCACGCATCTTTTCAAACAACGCCAGATTTTCCTCGACGCTGCGATCGCGGAACGGGGAGTTCTTGCCTGGCTCACTCAGGCTGCCACGATTGGCGCGCATTTCATCGGCGGTCTGTGAATCCACATACGCCTTGCCCAGTTTGATGAGCTGCAGCGCGTAGTCATAAAGCGCATCAAAGTAATCAGAGGCATACCGTACCTGGCCGGCCCACTTGAAGCCCAGCCATTCGACATCACGCTGGATGGCGTCGATGTATTCCTGCGACTCTTTTTCCGGATTGGTGTCATCAAAGCGCAGGTTGCACTCGCCACCAGACTCTTCGGCAACACCGAAGTTGAGGCAAATGGACTTGGCATGACCAATATGCAGGTAGCCGTTGGGCTCCGGCGGAAACCGGGTAATGACTTTCTGGTGTTTGCCGGAGGCCAGGTCGTCAGCTACCTGGCTACGGATGAAATCTCTGGGTTCAATCATGATCTGGCTTGTCGGTAAGGGCGCGGCATGGCGATACGGGCTGACAGGGCGGAACGCGCCGCCTATCATAGCGGGCCGTCCGGTGCCCTGTCGGGCGTAGTGAAAGCGGGAGTCTACCCTCGCTGACTGCCCCTCTCAACCGGGACGCACCATTTACTCCGGGCCGAAAGGCCTGATTTACAAAGGAAATCCACCATGCCTGTCGTCGCCCTGAACACCAACCACGGCCGTATTGTTCTTGAGCTGGATGCCGTGAAGGCTCCAAAGACCGCTGCCAACTTCATCAGCTATGTGAAGAGCGGCCACTATAACGGTACGATTTTCCACCGTGTCATGGACAACTTCATGGTCCAGGGCGGCGGCTTTGACGCCAACATGGTGCAAAAGCCAACCAGTGCTCCTATCGAGAACGAAGCCGACAACGGCCTGAAGAACGATACCGGCACTATCGCCATGGCCCGTACCCAGGACCCGCACTCTGCCTCTGCCCAGTTCTTTATCAATGTGAAGAACAATGACTTCCTGAACCATTCCGGCAAGTCCATCCAGGGCTGGGGCTACGCTGTGTTCGGCAAGGTCACCGAAGGCATGGACGTGGTCAACGAGATCAAGAAAGTCCCGACCGGCCGTGCCGGCGGCCACTCCGATGTGCCACTGAAGCCCGTGGTCATCGAATCCGCCGAAGTCATCAGCGAGTGAGCACAGGGGGCAGGGTTAACCCCCTGCCCCTCATCATCATGCCTCGTACTCTTTTCATTTCCGATCTGCACTTGTCACCTGATCATCCCCGGATGACACAGGGCTTTTTCCGTTACCTGGAGCAGGCCAGGGGCGCCGATGCCCTCTATGTGCTTGGCGACCTGTTTGAGGCCTGGGTGGGCGATGACCATCGTGATGACTACAACAATGCCGTGATTGCCGGCTTTCGCGCATTGAGCAACAGTGGCACCCGCTTGTTCTTTGTGCATGGCAACCGTGACTTCCTGCTGGGCCAGGGCTTTGCCACCGACACTGGTGGCACCCTGCTGCCGGATAGTCAGGTCATCGAGGTACAGGGCCATCACCTGCTCATCATGCATGGCGACCAGCTCTGTACCCGCGATGAAAAGTACATGGCTTTCCGTGCCCAGAGCCGCGACCCGGTCTGGCAGCAGATGATGCTGGAAAAGCCGCTGGACCAGCGCCTGATGATCGCCAGCATGTGGCGCATGCAAAGCAAGGCCATGAACTCGAACAAGCCGGAAAACATCATGGATGTGACCCCGGATGACGTCATCCGGGTGTTGCAGGAGGCAGGGGTTGCTACCCTGCTGCATGGACA
>CAYGBB010000199.1:0-934 GCA_964347985.1 uncultured Moraxellaceae bacterium | reverse complement strand
GCATGGACATACGCATCGACCGGCCGTGCATGAGCTCGACATTGCCGGTCAACCGGTTCAACGAGTCGTGCTGGGTGACTGGCGTGAGGATGAAGGCGAAGCGGTAACCGGTATTGTTGATGCCGATGGCCTTCGTCTGGAGACCTGGCGTTTCTGAAAGCTGTCGCTATTGCGTGTTGCCCCATAAAAAAACCGCCAGCAGTTGGCGGTTTTTTTTATGGGTGCCTCAGGTGCCTCCACTCTCAGAATGGCAGCTTTTCGCCGCGATCCCGCATACGCTCCAGGGACTCCACACGAACAATTTCAGCCGACTGGAACCGCTGCAGGCGTGCTGCCTCAACCTGCCGCTGGCGGTCCTGTTCACTCATACTCGTATTAGTGGTAATGGCGGCACGCTCACTGAGCCATGAAGTCATGCGCTGACCCCACTCTGCCCTCTCCTTGTCCAGGGCTTCCAGTCGATCTGTCGCTTCCGGCCCGACCAGGTTCTCACGTATCTGGCGCAGCTCTGCCGATGTGCCCTTACGCTTCTGCCAATCCTCGGTGAGTGACTGCAGGTTCTGGTACTGGGAAATTGCCTTCATGGACTCCTGCAGTGCAGGTGGCAGTTGCTGCTCCAGTGCAGCCAGCTGTTGTGCACGGGCAGCAGCGGTCAGCTGCTTGTTCTGCATCACATCAAGACGTGCCAGGGTGTAACGGTCATAGGCATCTTCATCGCCAAAAAAAGCGATTATCACTTCCTGCGAAAGGTACTGGGTGCGCAGTGCCCGAACCTGTTCCATCTGGCGGCGGACAGCATAAAGATCCATCTGGCCATTTGAAGGGGGGGAGGCCTGTTCCACAGATTCAAGCCCACGCTTGTAGGCGATGTAGCCATCCAGAATTTTTTCAGCCTCAGCTGCAGGGCCTGCAGGCAGCTTGTGCCGGATATAGG
>CAYGBB010000198.1:0-4450 GCA_964347985.1 uncultured Moraxellaceae bacterium | reverse complement strand
CGCCCACTCCTGAAGCGAGCGACGAATAATCATGAGCACGACACAGGATCGCTTTCTGCGCCACATGCCGCGTGACGGCTCCCAGTTCAAACGCAAGTTTGACCTGTGGGGCATGCTGCATCTGGATCTGCCGTTACTGGTTGCGTTGGTGCTGGCGGCCGGGCTGGGACTGTTCGAGCTGTACTCGGCATCCGGGCGTCATCTCGACATGACCATGAAGCAGATGATGAGTTTTGGCATCGGTCTCACCGTCATGTTTGTGCTGGCGCAGATTCCGCCACGTACGTATCAGGCCGTTTCACCCTGGTTTTATGCCGGTGGGGTTGTCCTGCTGATGGCAGTGGCCGTTGTGGGTGATGTGCGCATGGGTGCACAGCGCTGGTTGTCCGTGCCCGGCGTGGGCAGCGTGCAGCCCTCCGAATTCATGAAGCTGGCCATGCCGATGATGCTGGCCTGGTTTCTGGCCAGCCGCGAGCTGCCGCCGAAAATCGGCGTGGTCGCAATTTCCCTGGTGCTGATCGGCATCCCTGTCTTGCTGGTGGCCGAGCAGCCTGACCTGGGCACCTCCATTCTGGTCGCTGCCAGCGGTCTGTTTGTACTGTTTCTCGCCGGTCTTTCCTGGTGGCTGATTGGCGGCTTTGTCGCCGCGATGGTGCCGCTGGTGTGGGTGGCATGGAACTACCTGCTGCATGACTACCAGCGCCAGCGCGTACTCACCCTGATTGACCCCGAGGCCGACCCGCTGGGTAATGGCTGGAACATCATCCAGTCCAAGACCGCCATCGGTTCCGGCGGCTTTACCGGCAAGGGCTGGATGAACGGCTCGCAGTCGCATCTCGAATTCCTGCCGGAAGGACACACCGACTTCATCATTGCCGCCTACTCGGAAGAGTTCGGACTGATTGGTGTACTGATCCTGCTCAGCGTTTACCTGTTCATCATCGGCCGCTGCCTCTACATTGCTTCGACGGCACAGGACAGTTATTCCCGTCTGCTGGCCGGTGCCATCACGCTTTCATTTTTTGTGTACGTGTTTGTGAATGCCGGCATGGTGAGCGGCATCCTGCCGGTGGTGGGGGTTCCCCTGCCTTTTGTCAGCTATGGTGGTACCGCCATCATTACGCTTTTTTCCGGTTTCGGTCTGTTGATGTCCATCCAGACCCACAAGAAACTTATCAGCTGACGTTTGCCCAGCTTAACTGGCGTTTGCGTTGACAACCCTATTCATGGAATGCCCCGGAGGACTCCGTTCATGCTGAAAACCCTGCTCTGTGCGTTGATCAGCAGCGCCTGCCTGAAACCGGTTCCTGTCCATGCCGTTGGCGAGTTCCGCCAGTATGAAGAGCTGGCCGCCATCATCGCCTCCCTTGAGGAGGAAAAGATTTATGCCCCTGGCGAACTGGCCGCCATCTTCGAGCAGGTGGCACGTGACGAAGGCGTGCTCAAAGCCATTGCCCGTCCGGCAGAGGGCACCAAGGAGTGGAGCGACTATCGCCCCATGTTCCTGACACAGGAGCGTGTGCAGCGGGGTCTGGCGTTCTGGCGCGAACATGAGGAGACCCTCAGGCGTGCCGAAGCCATGTACGGTGTGCCACCGGAAATGATCCTGGCCATCCTTGGCGTGGAAACCAAGTTTGGCGGCAACAAGGGCCGCAACCGTGTGATTGATGCGTTGGCCACCCTGGGCTTTGACTACCCGCCTCGTGCACCATTCTTTCGCAAGGAGCTGCGCGAGTTCCTGATCCTGTCCAGGCAAAACGGCATGGACCCCCTCAACACCTGGGGGTCCTATGCCGGGGCCATGGGCTATCCGCAGTTCATGCCCTCCAGCTGGCGTAATCTGGCGGTAGACTTTGATGGTGATGGCAAGATTGACCTGATCAATAACCCGGTCGATGCCATCGGCTCGATTGCCAACTACTTCAAGGCGAACGGCTGGCAGACCGGCGAACCCGTGGTTATCCGTGCCAGGATCATCAGCCAGGACTATGACAGCATCACCAGCAAGGAGCTGAAAACGGTCAATACGCTGGCGGAAATCGCCAAAAAGGGGCTGGTCCCCCGCGAAGTCGGCAGTTATCTGGCCAGTACACCCGCTACCGCCATCCGTCTGCAGGGCAGCAATGGTGGTGAATTCTGGCTCGGGTTCACAAACTTCTATGTCATTACCAAATACAATCGAAGCATCCTGTATGCCATGGCCGCCTGGCAACTGAGCCAGGAACTCAAGGCCGCACGGGAAGTCGAGCTTGCGGAGATTACCGCGGCAGCGGCAGCGGCCAGCCAACCCGTGCCGGCGCCAGAAACGCAGGCAGCGCCCTGAATCAATCAGCAATGTGTGGGGAGCGGTTCAAGCCCCCGCAAAACCGATCGACCCGGAGCTACTGATGAAAGGACAGCGATTACTGTGGGTATGTGGTGGCCTGCTTCTGCTGGCGGGCTGCGTGACCACCCCGCCCCCGAAAGGCACGACAGCGGCCAAAAAGGTCAACCCGATCACGCGCCTGCCGCCACAGACAAAGCCCGTACCCAAGCCGGAGAACCGGCCGGCCTTTGGCAGCAATGAATTCAACGTGATCAAGGACGAGGCGCCCGATGCGCCGGTAGACGTCAGCCAGGTCCCGGATGCCGAACCCGTGGACGAGCCCCTGAGTGCCTATGGCAACCGCAATCCCTACACTGTTCTGGGGGAAACCTACGAGCTGCTACCGACCACCAAAGGCTTTCGCCAAAGTGGTGGGGCATCGTGGTATGGCAAGAAATTCCACGGACTGAAAACATCCAGCGGCGAGAAGTACGACATGTACAAAATGACCGCCGCACACCGCAACCTGCCGCTGCCCACCTATATCCGGGTCACCCACAAGACCAATGGCAAATCCGTCATTGTGAAAGTGAATGATCGCGGCCCTTTTCACAGCGAGCGCATTCTCGATCTTTCCTATGCCGCAGCGGCAAAACTGGACATGCTGAAAACCGGTACCGCGCAGGTCACCATCGAGGCACTCGATCCTGGCGAATTCCAGCGCAAGCTGAAGACAACAGGCAAACCCGCCGAACCGGCCCGGCAAGACCAGGGCAACACCGGCAGCAACTTTTACGTGCAGGTTGGTGCGTTTGGTGAGCTGGCCAATGCCACCGCCCTGCAATCCCGGCTGCTCGAAATGATCTATGCCCCGGTGGTCGTGGCGCACGGCGACAATGCGGATACCGTGCACCGGGTTCAGGTCGGACCGTTCTTTACCCTGGCCGATGCCGACAAGGTGGCACAGATCATCCGTGACGGTGACCTTGGTACGCCACTGGTGGTGAAGCGCTGAGTTACAGCAGCACCGACACCATGTTGTTTTCCACACGAACCGCGTATACCGGGATACGCACGGCCGGATCTTCCAGGCAAACACCGGTCATCAGATCGTAGTGCTGCTTGTAGATCGGTGACGTGACGACCTTGCTGCCCTTCAGGCAGCCTGTCAGCCCGCGCGACAGCACGTTGGCACCCGAAAACGGATCGTAATTGCTCACCGCCACGATGTCGTCATTGCGCAGGCGGAACACGGCCACCTGCCGGCCATTGACGAGGGCACCCACACCGATTCCCGGGATCAGGTCATCCAGACTGCACACCTTTACCGGGACAAGGGTTCCTGCAAGATTGTTGAGTGCATTCATTTTATCTCTCCTTCTGCTTCGCTTTTCAGAGCAAAACGTTTAAGACCATCATGTTTCAAAAAGCGACCACTCACACCGCAACGGTTTCGATGCGACCGGTTTTCTCGGCGACTGTTGCCGGGCGAATCTGGCTGCGCTCCTCGACAAACACCACGTTGGAATCTTTTTCATCGCTGTTGATGAAGTGGCGGAAACGCTTGAGCTTTTCCGGATCTTCGATCGTGGTTTTCCACTCGCACTGGTAGGTATCCACCAGATGCTGCATGTCGGCTTCCAGCTCGGCGCCCAGTCCCAGCGAGTCATTGACGATCACGTCCTGCAGGTACTTGAGGCCGCCCTCCAGGTTGTCGCGCCAGACGCTGGTGCGCTGCAGGCGATCTGCGGTGCGGATGTAGAACATCAGGAAGCGGTCGACATATTTCACCAGGGTAGCGGTATCAATATCGCCGGCCAGCAATTCCGCATGACGCGGTTTCATGCCGCCATTGCCGCAGACATAAAGATTCCAGCCTTTTTCAGTGGCGATGATGCCGACATCCTTGCCCTGCGCTTCAGCACATTCACGCGTGCAGCCGCTGACACCAAATTTCAGTTTGTGCGGCGAGCGTACCCGGCGATAACGCTTTTCAAGATCAATGGCCGTGCCCACCGAGTCCTGCACGCCGTAGCGGCACCAGGTAGAACCAACGCAGGACTTCACCGTGCGCAGTGACTTGCCGTAGGCATGGCCCGATTCAAACCCGGCTTCAATCAGCTCGCGCCAGATCTCCGGCAACTC
>CAYGBB010000197.1:0-4466 GCA_964347985.1 uncultured Moraxellaceae bacterium | reverse complement strand
CAAGCAGTACACGCGCGTGCAGGGCTATCTGGATGATGCGCGGGCACAGGGTGCCAAGATCGTCGAGATCAATCCGGCCAACGAATCGTTTGTGAATACACGCAAGATTCCGGTGACGCTGGTGTCCGGCGTTACGCCGGACATGCAGATCATGCAGAATGAAATTTTCGGGCCGGTGCTGGCGATCACGGAATATTCCACGCTGGATGACGCGCTCGGTTATGTGAACAGCCGCCCGCGTCCGCTGGCGCTGTACTATTTCGACTGGAACTCCGGCCGTGCCGATTATGTGGCGGCCAACACCCACTCTGGCGGCATGTGCATCAACGAAGTGATGAGTCATGTGGGCGTTGATGATTTGCCGTTTGGTGGTGTCGGCGCTTCCGGCATGGGCAAGTACCATGGCCGCGAAGGTTTCATGGCCATGTCGAATGCCAAGGCCGTGCTGGAAAAGCCGCGCTTCTATGCCATGCGTTATGTGTTGCCACCGTTCAACAAGGGCGTTCACAAGATCATCAAGAATTATCTGCTCAAATAAGCAGAAACGTATGCTGGTCTGAAAAGGGTTTCCCGTGCAGTCACTGCCGGGAAACCCTTTTTTTGGTCAACCAATACTGGTGGAGAACCGAGTGAAGCCTGTTGATATGTTGCCACCTGCAGATGCAGGTCGTCGCGATTTCCTGCGTATCGGGTTGATGGGGGCGCTGACCCTTTCTGCCGTGTCGTTTTCCGCCGTGCTGACCGGTTGTGCGAGTGCACCATCCGCGCGCGGGATGCGAGTGTTTCGTGAAAGTGATTTGCCGGTGCTCCGCGCCATCATGCCGGTGGTGATGGCGGGCGCCATGCCGGCGGATGACACGCTGCCGGGTGTGCTGGAGGAAAGCATCCTGTCACTTGATGCCTTGCTGGCGGCCAGCAGTCGTGCCGGACAAAAGCAGGTGCAGCAGCTGTTTGATTTGCTCACTTTCCCGCCCACGCGCTATGCGGTGGCAGGGATGGATACGGACTGGGCCAGCGCCACGCCCGAGGCCGTCAATGCCTTTCTTGAAAAGTGGCGCCACAGCCGTGTTGCCTTGTTGCGTGGTGGTTACATCGGCCTCTGCCAGATGATGGACATGAACTGGTACCTGCAGCCGCGTTCGTGGGCGGCCATCAATTATATTCCGCCGCACGTTGTCGGCTGAGGTGAGACATGACGGAAATTCGTGACATCAAGGATGCGTTTGCCGAAGGCGTGGCGGCTGGCTGGAAAGTGGTGCATGCAGGACATCTGCGTCGTGACGAGATTGTCGAGTGTGATGTAGTGATTGTGGGTACCGGCGCCGGCGGTGGTACCGCTGCCGAAATTCTGGTGCAGGCAGGGCTGGAGGTGGTGCTCATCGAGGAAGGACCCCTGCGTACCACCGGCGATTTTCGTCTGGATGAACGCACGGCCTACCGTGACTTGTATCAGGAGGGCGGTGGACGCATGACCAGGGATGGCAGCATGACCATCCTGCAAGGGCGCAGCGTCGGCGGCTCGACCACGGTGAACTGGACGTCAAGTTTCCGGACACCGGAGCCTACCCTGGCGCACTGGTCCGGCACGCACGGCCTCAAGGGCATGGGTGTCGACGAGATGGCGCCCTGGTTTGCACGCATGGAGCAGCGGCTTAATGTCCAGCCCTGGGTGGTGCCAGCCAACGCCAACAATGACGTCATTCGTCGTGGTTGCGACACGCTGGGCTGGAGCTGGCAGGCCATTCCCCGCAATGTGAACGGCTGCTGGAATCTGGGCTATTGCGGCCTGGGTTGTCCGACCAATGCCAAGCAGTCCATGCTGGTCACCACGATTCCCGAGGCACTGAGGCGTGGTGCCCGTCTCTATCATCGCGCCCGTGCTGAAAAAATCCTGCACGATGGCAAGCGCGCCAGCGGTGTGCTCTGTCTTGGTATGCAGCAGGATGGCGTGACGCCAACCGGCGTGGCCGTGACTGTGCGGGCCAGACATGTGGTGCTGGCCGGTGGCGGCATCAACAATCCCGGCGTACTGCTGCGCTCCGATGTACCTGACCCGCATCGCCGTATTGGCAAGCGCACCATGCTGCATCCGGTCAATGCCGTGTTTGCCCGTTTCGATGAAAAAATCGAGCCATGGAGTGGTGCGCCGCAGTCGCTGTACTCGGATCATTTCCAGTGGAAGGACGGCGCCACCGGCCCCATGGGATTCAAGATCGAAGCCGTGCCCCTGCAGCCGGGGCTGGCGTCCTCATTGCTGGGTGGGCATGGCCCCGAGCATGCGCAGCACATGCGGAATCTTGGCCATACCAATGGCTTGCTTGCGTTGTGCCGTGATGGCTTTGTCGAGGACAGCCCGGGCGGCACGGTCAGCCTGAATGATGACGGAACCCCGACCGTGGACTATCCGATGACGGATGCCCTGCGTGATGGTTTGCGTCGGGCCTTCCTGGCCATGGCGGAAATCCAGTTTGCGGCGGGCGCGAAAACCGTGAGCCTGGGGCAGCTGAACATGCCCTTGTTCACCAGCTGGGCCCAGTGCCAGCAGGCGATCAGGACGATGCCGATCGAGAAGTTCCAGACCCGTCTCGGTTCGGCGCATGTCATGGGTGGCTGTGCCATGGGCGAGGACGATCGCCTGTCCGTGGTCAGAAGCACAGGGCGCTTCCATCATCTGGATCGGCTGTCCGTCATGGATGGTTCGTTGTTCCCGACCAGTATCGGCGCCAATCCACAGCTATCGATTTACGGGCTGGTGGCGCGACTGGCCTCCATGCTGGCCAATGAGCTCAAGCCGCAGCCCAAGGCGGCCACCTGAATCTTGTCCACCTTCATTTTGCGCGGGAATAGTGTAGCGTGTCCGCAAGAAGGGTCCGGGCACTGCAGTGGTGGCTCGGCAAAGGGAGGCGTGCGCATGAAACGTTTGTTCATGGTTGTTGTTCTGGCTGTTTTTCCCGTCATGACACAGGCGGCGGCATGTCGTGTCGGCGACGTGGTGCGCATCGTTGGCGATGTGAAAGTGGAGCGTCCCACGCGCAGTTTTCAACCCTTTGCAGGGGTCAAGGTGTGTCAGGGGGATCGCTTCGTGACGGGGCCGTCCAGCATTGTCGAATTGCGCCTGCGTGATGGCACCCTGATCACGGTCGGCAAGGAGAGCGTGTTCACGGTGCGGGAGTTCCGCATCTATCGGGACCAGCCCAATGTTGCGTTGTTTGATCTGGCCCGCGGGGCCTTCCGTAGTGTCACCGGGTTTATTACCAAACGTTCGCACCGCTATGAGGTTCGCACAGCGGTGGCCACCATCGGCGTGCGGGGCACGGATTTCTGGGGCGGCTACGGCCTGACCGACAACGGCCTGGATGTCATCATGCTCAGTGGCAAGGGCGTCTATGTGGAAACCGGCGCCGGCACGGTTGAACTGGATCAGCCCGGGCTGGGAACCACGGTAATGCCCGGTGCCGCACCTTCGGCTCCCAAGGCATGGGGCGAGGACAAGGTGCAACGCGCGGTGGCCACCATTACCCCATGAGGCCTGTCGCCAGATCATGGAGCCGGCCGGCGTATTCCGTTATCCTGCGCTCACTTTCCGATTCGCATGATGGATGCCTGCATGAGCCATACCCGTGTTGTTTATCCCGGCTCGTTTGATCCGATGACCAATGGTCACAAGGACCTGATCGAGCGTGCCGCACGCATGTTTGATCATGTCATTGTGGCGGTGGCGGCCAGCCAGAAGAAAGGCCCCATGTTTTCGCTGGAAGAGCGTGTGGCCCTGGCGCGTGAGGTATTGGCACATCTGCCCAATGTCGAGGTGCAGGGCTTCTCCAAGCTGCTCGCCTTTTTTGTGAAGGAGCAGAATGCCAATGTGGTGTTGCGTGGCCTGCGTGCCGTGTCCGACTTCGAGTACGAGTTCCAGCTCGCCAACATGAACCGGCAGTTGATGCCGGATTTTGAAACCGTGTTCCTGACGCCGGCCGAGCACCTCTCGTTTGTGTCATCCACGCTGGTGCGCGAAATTGCCGTGCTGGGTGGTGATGTTGCCAAGTTTGTTCCGCCCCAGGTTGTCGAGGCATTTCGCGAGAAGCTGGGCAAGTGATGGTGCTGGCAGTGGGTGCAGGGGTAGGGTGTGGCGCTCAAGATCACTGATGAGTGCATCAACTGTGATGTCTGCGAGCCCGCCTGCCCCAATCAGGCCATTTCGATGGGGCCGGAGATCTATGTCATTGACCCGGCGCGGTGTACGGAGTGCGTGGGCCACTTTGACGAGCCACAATGTGTGAGCCTGTGCCCCGTGGATTGCATTCCGCTGGATCTGGAGCATGTGGAAAGCGCAGATGATCTTCAGGACAAGTTCCGGCGGCTGACCGGGGTTGGGCAGCCATAAAAAAACCCGCTTGCGCGGGTTTTTTTATGGCCAGACGGCTTAGTTCTGGGCTGGCTGCTCAGCGGTTTGTTCGACGGTCTGGGCG
>CAYGBB010000196.1:0-4466 GCA_964347985.1 uncultured Moraxellaceae bacterium | reverse complement strand
TGCCCGGTTCAACCTATGACGCCCTCTTCGAGTGGACCGGCAAGGGGCTGGGTTGGGATATTTACGGCACCACGGCGCTCAACCCCCACAGCTGTACCGCGGATGCGAACGGCTTTGATATTACAAGCCGGGAATGGTGCGCCGACCACGACAAGCCCATTCCCGTGGCCTTGCCCAATCAACTCGATCTGACCAACGGCGCCGCCTGGAGCGGCAGCCCCTATCTGGGCATGATCGGCGGCTTGCCACCTGGTTCGGGTGGTATCAACGTCAATGCAGGATATTTTCACATGTGGCACTCCCACACCGAGAAGGAGATCGTCAATTTCGACCTCTTTCCGGGCGGCATGATGACCATGCTTATCGTCGAGCCTCACGGCGTGACCATTCCATAACACACTCGGGAGACTGCCATGAATAACAGAAAAACAGTATCGAACCGTTCGCGCAAGGCCGCGTTGACCCCCTTGGCATTGGCGCTTGCGCTGGCTGGCGGCGGAACTGCACATGCCGCCGAATATTGGCTGTGCGCCAAGAACACCAGCGTGACCATGCCGGGCAGCGCGGGCAATGTGACAGTGCCGATGTGGGGTTATGCCCTGGATAGCGCAGGCTTCGGCGACAACTGCAGTGCCGCGGCCACGGTGCCCGGCCCGGCCCTGTCGGTGGCGCCGGGAGAAAATCTCGTCGTCCACCTGCGCAATGCATTGCTTGGCCCCGGCATTGAGCCGGTGTCCATCGTTATCCCCGGACAGACTGCAGCCAGCATGGCGCCGGTGAAATTTAGCGACGGCCAGGGGCGGCAGAGGGTACGATCCTTTACCGCCGAGGCTGCGGCGGGAGTCGATCAGACCTATAGCTGGCCCAGCCTGAAGCCCGGCACCTATCTTTACCACAGCGGTACGCATCCTCAGGTGCAGGTGCAGATGGGACTTTATGGCGCGCTGAGCCATGACGCAGCCGCCGGACAAGCCTATGCCGGCGTGCCCTACAACAACCAGGTCACTCTGCTGTTCAGCGAGATCGATCCGGCCCTGCATGCCGCCGTGGCCGCAGGCACCTACGGTACGGCAGATGCTCCCGCCAGCCCCGGATGCTACTCGGGGACTGATACGGCCGGAAATCCCGCCCCGACCCGGCTCACCAGCACCATCTGCTACGCGCCAAAATATTTCCTGATCAACGGAGCGCCTTATTCCAGCGCAACTTTGCCTTTGGCTGCGGGCAGTGCCGGCCAGACTACGCTGCTGCGCCTGCTTAACGCGGGCCTGATGAGCCGCTCACCGGTACTGCAGGGGCAGCACATGCGTCTGATGGCCGAGGACGGCAACAAGTATCCGTATGCGCGCGAACAGTATTCTGCCTTTTTGCCCGCGCTGAAAACCATGGATGCCATCATCACACCGATGGCTGCGGCCAGTTATCCGTTTTATGACCGGCGCCTGGCCTTGACCAATCCTGGCCCAGCAGGCTCGACAGAAGGGGGTATGCTTGCCTTGCTGGCGGTAAGCGCCGGTCCGGCCGGCACCCCGCTGGCCAACAGCGACGCTTACTCCGTCGCCGAGGATGGCACGCTGCCGGTGGCAGCTGCCAGCGGTGTGCTGGCGAATGACACACCCGCAGGCAGTCTCACTGCCAGCCTGTTGAGCGGCACCGGCCACGGCCTTCTCAGTCTGGCTGCCGATGGCAGCTTCAGTTACACCCCGCAGGCGAATTACAACGGTGCTGACAGCTTCACCTATCAGGCGTTCAGCAACGGTTTGGCGAGCCTGCCGGCCACCGTCAGTATTTCGGTCACGCCGGTAAATGATCCGCCGAATGCAGTTGGCAATGCCTACAGCGTGCTGGCAGGCGCCACTCTCAGCGTGGCCCTTCCCGGTGTGCTGGCTAACGACAGCGATATCGACGGCGATGCGCTAAGCGCTGTGCTGAATAGCAGCGTTGCACATGGCAGTCTGGCGCTCAATGCCAATGGTTCGTTCAGCTATACACCGACCGCAGGCTATAGCGGGGCCGACAGTTTCACCTATCAGGCCAGCGACGGCGCTGCGAGCAGCGCCCCGGCTACCGTCAGTCTGACGGTGCTGGGCAACCGCCCACCGGTGGCAGTGAACGACACGGCCAGCACACTCCGCAACGTGCCGGTCATCATCGGCGTGCTGGCCAATGACACAGATCCCGACAACAATATTGATCCTGCCACGGTCACCATCGTCACCGCCCCGAACAAGGGCGGCACGGCGACGGTGAATGCGAATGGAACGGTGAACTTCACCCCCAGACGCAATTTCCGCGGCTCCGACAGCTTCAGCTACCGCGTGCGCGACAGCGGCAACCTGCTTTCCAATATTGCCACCGTCAAGGTCAACGTGAAATGAGCGACCATCCCTTGAGAAGGTATATCGCGTCAGCCCTGGCGGCGTTTCTGGTCGGCTGCAGTACCGCCGCCACCACGCCGGTGACAACAACTTCTGCCAGGGAGAGTGGGGATGATGGGGGCATACGCGTGGAATCCCTGCGCCTCAGTGCTGCAGATTACATGCTGGACCTGCGCTTTCGCGTCACCGACGCCGAGCGCGCCGCACCATTCTTCAGCCGCAGCAGCGAGGTGCTCCTCATCGACCAGGCCAGCGGCGCACGGCTGCGGGTGCCGAACACACCCAAGCTTGGCAAGCTGCGCCAGGTCGCGCGCAAGGATAAGCCCGAGCGCAGCTATTTCATGCTGTTCGCCAATCCGGGCCGCTATCTCAAGGCGGGGAGCGAGGTAACCCTGGTGGTGGGGGATACCACAATCAATCATCTAAAGGTCGAATAATGCGGGGGGTTGCAAACATGAAAACCTTGAAACTTAAAAGTGGCTTGCGCGCTAGCGTGATGGCAGCTGTTGCCTGCATGGTTTTTACTGGGGCGAATGCACAGGTGATTGCGCCCGAGCTGGCGGCGGAATTGGCGCTGCGTGCACCCGCTGACGAGGTGCAGGTGATCGTATACCTGAGCGCCAGGGTAGATCACAGGCTATACAGACAGACCGACCGCAGCAAACGCGATACCAGGCTGGTCAGGGCGCTCAAGGAAAATGCCGCAGCCACCCAGGCCTCGCATCGGGTCTTCCTGCAGAACAAGGGTGCGCGCCGCTTGCGCGAATTGTGGGCAATCAACGGTATCGCCGTATCGGCGAGCGCCAGCGTGATACGCCAGCTGGCAGCGCGCCCCGGCATCGCAAGCATCCGTCTGGATGCACTGCTGCAGGCGCCTGCCGTGACGCTGGGCACCTCGGCGCTGCCGGAATGGAACCTTGACGCGGTGCATGCGCCGGATCTGTGGCTGCTCGGCCACTCAGGCAGCGGTGTGGTCATTGCCAGCATGGATACCGGGGTGGATGCCAGCCATCCCGATCTGCTGGGCAAGTGGCGTGGTGGCAGCAACAGCTGGTATGACCCGCACGGCGAACATGCCACGCCCTATGACATGAACGGCCACGGCACCCAGACCATGGGCCTGATGGTGGGCGGCTCGGCTGGCGGCACTGCCATCGGCGTGGCACCGGAGGCGCGCTGGGCAGCAGTGAAACTGTTCAGCGATGCCGGTCAGGCCGCCTATAGCGACATCCATCTTGCCTTCCAGTGGCTGCTCGATCCCGATGGGGATGTGAACACGCCGGATATGCCGGATGTGGTCAATGCTTCGTGGGGCT
Organism: uncultured Moraxellaceae bacterium; assembly: GCA_964347985.1. Lineage (GTDB taxonomy): Bacteria > Pseudomonadota > Gammaproteobacteria > Pseudomonadales > Moraxellaceae > UBA2031. Next base: position 772 of record CAYGBB010000196.1, on the reverse strand, counting down.
TTGCCAATAACGCAGGGCAGTGCATCAGCGAATTCAATGCCGATATCGAAAACCTCAAGAGTGCCGCCATCGCCGTGGTATTTGCCGCAGGCAACAATGGCCCGGCGCCACTCACCAGCCTCAGCCCCGGCAACAATGTGGCGGGATTCAGCGCGGGCGCGGTAGATTCGAATAATGACATAGGCAGTTTCAGCAGCCGCGGCCAGTCTGCCTGCGACGGCACGGTTTTCCCGAAAATCGCGGCACCCGGCATCAATGTCAACACCGCCGATCTTTCCTTTGGCGGCTTGCCGCTGTACGCGGTGGTGTCGGGGACTTCCTATGCGGCACCCCATACCGCAGGGGTGATGGCGCTGCTGGCGGGTGCATTTCCTGCTGCCAGCGTGAGCGAAATTGAAACGGCGCTGACGCAAAGCGCCCGGGATCTGGGCGTGGCCGGGGCGGACAACAGCTACGGCTATGGCCTGACCAATGCTTTGGCGGCCTACCAGAATCTTGAGGCGGCCGTCGGCAATACGCCAGTTATCACCTCGCTGCCGCTGATCAGTGCCACCGCCAACAGCCCTTACAGTTATACCGTGGTGGCCAGCGATGCGGCTGGCAATGCGATGACCTATACACTCGATACGGCGCCGGCGGGCATGAGCATCGATGCGGGCAGCGGGGCGATCAGCTGGATTCCGTCCACGGCCCAAGCCGGCACCAATGCCGTGACGGTGCGGGCAAGCAATGCGCTGGGCAAATTCGCCACGCAATCCTTCGCGGTATCGGT
>CAYGBB010000195.1:0-4479 GCA_964347985.1 uncultured Moraxellaceae bacterium | reverse complement strand
ACAAGCAAAAAGCCCGTCCTTTGTGACGGGCTTTTTGCTTTTTGGCGTTCGGGGGCGTAAGAGCAGGTCAATGCGGTGACAGATCAATGCGGTGTGGGGCATTAACCAGCAATTACGGAATCAGGTGGTATTACTGATGGGGAGTATGTCTATTGGGGTGCTCAGCCTGTTGCAGCCTGTATCCTTTGCCGTAACGCCTCACGTAAGGCCTCCATTATCTGAAGCCTTGTCACTGGTTTGCCGAGGTAGTCACTCACCCCTGCAGTTCGTGCTTCCTGAATCCGGTCTGGCGTTGCATGTGCACTGATCGCTATGATCCAGCTTGGGTACCGGTCGGTTTTGCTTTCCCAGTGTCTTATTTTTCGTGTCGCTGTGTGTCCATCCATGACGGGCATTTCTGTATCCATGAATATTATGTCCCATTCCTCTGTGGCTCTTATTACCCGCTCAAGTGCCTCGGCACCATTGCAAGTAATGGTGGCTTCTACCCCGATACTTTTCAGCAGGCTCGACAGAACGAGCTGGTTGACGGAGTTGTCTTCAACGACCAGTACTTTGAGGTCTGCCATAAGGACTGACATGTTGGGCTGGTTTGGGATGGTTTTTGCGGTCTCATGTGCCTGCTTGTCCTGCAGCAGGGACGTCAGTGTTGCCCTGAATTTTGCCGGGTGAAGCGGGAGTTCGATGACAGGAGTATTGCCAGGTAATGGCATCGCGGAAAGTGGCCAGATCAGCAGTCGGCGGGTGCTTGCGGGCAGCAAGATATCGACATTTTTGTTGGCATGATCCGGGCCGAGAACGAGAATATCTGGTGTACCTGCTTCTGATATCTCAGAGGGCTCCCGGATTGTTGTGGTTAACATGCCGTAGCGCTCTGCCCATATTTGCAGGTTTTGCCCAAGCTGGACATCACTGGTCAGTATGGTGAGAGAGCGTTCGCTCAGAGTGTTGTCGTTCTGATGGGCTGCACTTTTCAGGGGCAGGGATATCCAGAAGCATGCTCCTTTTCCCGGTTGGCTGCGGACGCCGATGTTTCCGCCCATGAGCGTTACCAGGCGTTTGCTGATGGAGAGTCCGAGTCCGGTTCCTCCATAGCGGTGAGAGGTGCTGCCGGCCTGTTCATATGATTCGAATATGCGCTCCTGTTCTTCCCGGGTAAGCCCGATTCCGCTATCCCTGACCTCAAAGTACAACTGGTTGTTGTGCACCCGTACTTGCAATGTGACGTCACCGGCTTCGGTAAACTTGCAGGCATTGCTTAGCAGGTTATTGAGGATTTGTTTAAGGCGCAGGGGGTCGGTCATTATGCTGTCGGGCACTTCGCCCACGATTTCTGACCAGAGTTTGACGGGCTTGTTGATGATTCGGGGAGAGTGAAGGGCGATGCAGTCCCCCATTAGCTGCTCCAGCGAAGTTTCAATCTGTTCGAGGCTGAGTTTGCCGGCCATTATTTTTGAATAGTCGAGGATGTCATTTATTACAGTGAGTAGAACTTGCGATGACTGATAGATGGTATCGACATACTGGCTTTGCTGGTTATTAAGCGGGGTATGGCGGAGTAGATCAGTCAATCCCAGTACGCCATTCATGGGGGTGCGAATTTCGTGGCTCATGGTGGCCAGAAACTCGCTTTTGGCTTTGCTCATGGATTCTGCATGCGCCTTTTCTGCCTTGAGCCGGTTGATTTGTGCGGCCACTGCACGCGAGAGCAACGCAACTGCAAAAAAAGTGCCAGCTTCCAGCAGGTATTCGGTCAGCAGGGTTCTTGGTGCCATACCCAGCTTGTTCAGGATCATCACGATGCTGCCAACAACGAAACTGGCCCATGCAATGATGAAGCCTCTGACCTCTGATTTTTCCTCGGGTGCACGTCGGTAAGAAAGCAATACTGCAGCCACAACGAACAGGGTCAGGCTGAGCAGGCTTATCAACTGGACGGTCATGAGGCTGATACGGTCAGTAAATGGAATGGCAAGCAGCAGCATCACGCCAACGATGATGTGAAGCCTGAGAACATGGGCGAGTCGCGGCGTCCAGAAAGGTAGATTGAGGAAGCGGTTTACAAACCACGGAGCCACAATCAGCATTCCCGAGAGGACACCCTCAAGTGCGAAGGTGGATATGCCCGGGTTGTCCGGCCAAAGAAAGCGGGGACCGAAGCCCAGCAAGATGACCTGAAGTCCAGTGATCAGGGTCGCCCAGAAGACATAGGGCAGCCATGCGGACTCACACAGGGAGATATAGAGAAGCAGGCTGTAGATGATCATCATCAGCATGCCGCCGATAAACAGGCTGTGAATCACGGTGATAATGACCTGGCGTTCGGCAAATCGCCCTGTTTCCATGAGGGTCAGGGGCAATTGCAGGTTGGCGCTATCAACGCGCAGCAGGATGTCGTGCTGGACAGTGGGGGGCAGGTTGAACTGAAAGGCGTAGGCGAGGGCATGCGTCTGGCGCTGTCGGTATGGCAGGTCCCCGCCTTCACGATAATGCGTGAGTACCTGCTGCTGAGAGTTGATGAGGTATGCATCAACCAGAGTAAGCAGTGGAAAATCCAGTCCGAGGGTCCATGCGCTTGCATCAGAGCGGTTTAGTACGGAAAGTCGGTACCAGCAGATTCTGGTGGTGTAACCAAGATTGGGGACTTCGGGGCCGTGTGCCTGCCAGGGCCAGTTATCAAGCTTGCTCCTTAGCTCATCAATGCGGGGGGCTGACTCTGGATTGGAGCAGAAGTAGCGTAGTTGGCTATAAGGACTGAGTCGGCTGTGGCTGTCAGTCAGTGTAAGGGGCGCTGAAAAACCGAGGCTGGCCCACAGGCAAAGAATGCCGGCCAACCAGGTACAGACCCACGGTCGCATTGCCTTCCCCACATTCCACCTCTAAGCATCCCGCGTATGGCAACCTCTGAATGTAGGTCGCAGATGCGGCCCTGTCGCCAAGGGAGTCTACGAGTGGTTGTCTTTAAGGATAAAAGGCAGGTAAGTAGTGTGCAGGTCAGTATGTCAGTCGAAAACCTTGCCCCGGTATTCACACAGGTCTTCAATAATGCAGCTGCCGCAGCGGGGTTTGCGTGCAATGCAGGTATAACGACCATGCAGGATTAGCCAGTGATGGGCATCCTGACGGTATTCGGGGGGGACAAACTTCTCCAGTTTGCGTTCAACCTCCGTTACATCCTTGCCTGGGGCGAGCCCGGTCCGGTTGGAAACGCGGAAAATATGGGTATCGACGGCGATGGTGGGGTGACCAAAGGCGGTGTTAAGAACAACATTGGCGGTCTTGCGGCCGACACCTGGCAGCTTTTCCAGGGCTTCTCTGGTTTCTGGTACCTTGCCGGCGTGCTCTGCAAGCAACAAGCGGCAGGTTTTGATGATGTTCTCGGCCTTGGTGTTGTAAAGGCCAATGGTCTTGATGTAGTCCTTCAGCCCATCAAGTCCCAGTGCCAGTATTTTTTCCGGGGTATTGGCCTCGGGATAAAGCCTGGCAGTAGCCTTGTTGACGCCAACATCGGTGGCCTGGGCGGACAGGATGACTGAAATCAACAGCTCGAAGGGTGTTGTGTAGTTCAACTCGGTGGTCGGGTGCGGATTTTCGGTCTGAAGACGCGCAAAGATTTGCTGACGCTTTTGCTGATTCATCAAGATCTATGGGTGGATGAAGACAGGTTGATTCTAGGTGGCAATGCTCCGGTAGCAAAGCCACAGGAACGGGCATGCACAAAGTTACAACGGAGTAGTGGACCGCTGACATGGTCGGCGGCGGCGTCCTGAGGCAAGATGCCGCCTCATTCTATCTGTGGCGGTCTTTTCGGACCGCTGTGCTTGTGCCGGATTGTGCACGGGAAATATCTCTGCTTGTTGAGCAGAACAGGATTGTCGGAACAGGATCGTCATGCCCCTGATTACTACTCCCGCAGGTGTTGTACACATTGATGAGTTTGGTGACGGTGAGCCTCTGCTGTTGCTGCATGCCAACCCCGGGGACCCGCAGGATTTTGATGCGGTGCTGCCTGAGCTGTCGGCCCGCTATCACGTTATCCGGGTTAGTTGGCCTGGATATGGAAGTGGTCCTGCACCAACGCCTCCACAGTCTGCCAGCGCCATGCAATTTGCCGAATTAGTGGTGCAGTTGGTGAGTACGCTGGACTTGACCAATCTGCGAGTGATTGGCAACTCGGTTGGAGGCTATGCGGCAACGTGGCTGGCGCTTTGCCTTCCAGAGCGAGTCAGGGCAATAGTGCTGGTGTCGACTGGCGGGTTTACCGAGCACACCCGGATTTCTGCTGCTTTTTGCCGATTTATGGGGCATGAACGAGTCGCTCATCTGTTAGTGCGCTGGCTCCCGTTTCTGTATTTGCGTGTAAAAACGGCAACTGTGAAAGCGATGCGATTACGTGCGGCGACGATTCAGCGTGAGCCGGTTCCGGTGGCCGTTAATGCGGCTTTATGGCGAAGTTTTACTGATCCTGCTCATGATTTA
>CAYGBB010000194.1:0-4487 GCA_964347985.1 uncultured Moraxellaceae bacterium | reverse complement strand
CATGGGATGCAGATGGTGGCGGATTCGGAGTTGCCGGTGCTGCTGCTCGGCGAGACCGGCACCGGCAAGGAACTGTTTGCACGGCGCCTGCATCGCCTGTCGCGGCGACGGAACAAGCCGCTGGTGCATGTGAATTGTGCAGCACTGCCCGAGTCGCTGGCGGAGAGCGAATTGTTCGGACACGTGAAAGGCGCCTTTTCCGGTGCCACTACCGACCGGCCCGGGCGCTTTGATGCGGCCAATGGCGGCACGTTGTTGCTGGATGAGGTGGGTGAGTTGCCCCTGACGGTGCAGGCCAAACTGTTGCGGGTATTGCAGAATGGTGAAATCCAGCGCCTGGGGGATGACAAGCCCCGGCATGTGGATGTGCGCATTATTGCGGCGACCAATCGGGTGCTGCGTGACAGTGTTCGCGACGGGCATTTTCGTGCCGACCTTTACCATCGCTTGTCGGTGTACCCGGTGCATATTCCGCCGCTGCGCGAGCGGGAAAATGATGTGCTGTTGCTGGCCGGACACTTTCTCGAGCTCAATCGTGCGCGACTCGGATTGCGCGGCATTCGCCTCTCGTCCGCCGCAGAGCGCGCCTTGCTGGCCTATCCCTGGCCGGGCAATGTGCGTGAGCTGGAGCATGTCATCAGTCGCGCGGCATTGAAGATGCTCAGTCATGGCGCCACGCGCACCGAGATCCTGTTGCTGGAGCCGGCGCTGCTGGATCTGGATACCGTTACGCCGGCGACGGCGGCAGTAAGCCCTGCCATCACTGTGCCAGCATCCGCGGTGCAGCCCTTGCGGGAAACGGTGGATGAATGCCAGCGCCAATCCATTTTGCGGGCACTTGAGCATTGCGGTGGCAACTGGGCGAGTGCGGCGCGCGTACTCGACATTGATCCCAGTAACCTGCACAAGCTGGCGCGGCGATTGAAACTGAAATAAGGTGCTTGCAGAGGCGTGCGCGGCACGCCGGGAGATTGATTGTGCTTACCCATCTTGATGCAAACGGTCATGCCACCATGGTGGATGTCACCGAAAAAAACGTGACCACGCGCGAGGCAATTGCCGAGGCACGTGTGCGCATGTTGCCGCATACCCTGCAGATGATTCAGTCCGGTGGTCATCCCAAGGGAGATGTCTTTGCCGTGGCCCGTATTGCCGGGATCATGGCCGCGAAAAAAACGCATGAGCTGATTCCGCTGTGTCACCCTTTGCTGTTGACGAGTGTCAAGGTGGAGCTGATGGCCGAAGGCGATGATGTGGTGCATATCGTGTCGCGCTGCAAACTGGCGGGGCAGACCGGCGTGGAAATGGAGGCGCTGACGGCCGCCAGCGTGGCCGCCCTGACGATTTACGACATGTGCAAGGCCGTGGACAAGGGCATGACGATTGAATCCGTGCGCCTGCTGGAAAAAACCGGCGGCAAGAGCGGTCATTACCACTACGAAAAGGTTTCTTCATGATCCGGGTGCAGACCGCGACCTTTGATGCCGGCATCGAGCTGAATGCCCTGCATGCCGCCAATCAGGGCGTGGGGGCGGTGGTGGGCTTTGTCGGTTATGTGCGCGACTACAATGATGGTGCCGAGGTGGCAGGCATGTTTCTGGAGCACTATCCGGGCATGACGGAAAGCGCGCTGGAAAAAATCGTGAAAGACGCACAAGCGCGTTGGCCCTTGCTGAATGCAACCGTCATCCATCGTGTGGGTGAACTGGCGCCGGGTGAGCCGATTGTGTTTGTCGGCATTGCCAGTGCGCACCGGCAGGCCGCCTTTGATGCCTGCAGTTTCATCATGGATTATCTGAAAACACGCGCACCATTCTGGAAGCGCGAAGCAACGCCGGAGGGCGAGCGCTGGGTGGATGAGCGCGAGGGTGATCACTCGGCGGCCGCACGCTGGGAAAAGCCCGACTAGGGCATGTCGCTGGCAGGGGGATTCCTGGTGTGAGGTTCAGGAGTTCGTTGTTGCCAAGGGGTCAATGGCCAGTATGCGGAGTTCATCGAACAGCTGGTCGGCTTCTTCCTGGCTGCAGTCTTCGCCATAGCGTTTGCGCAAGCCGTATTCATTCAGGGTCAGGTGCACATCCGCCGTCACGCCCCGCTGGGCGAGGCAGCCGGTAACGCAGTGCAACTGACAGCCATCCAGCGCAATGATGCGGCGTCCTGACCGGGCTTTTTTCACCAGGGCCGGAACATTTCCGCCCACGCCGGCAATACAGCTCATCTCCGCCAGATTGGCACGGTCCAGTCGCAACGCCAGCGTGTTGGCCAGCTGGGCCACGTTGGAGCAGCCGGAACAGGAATACACCAGAGGCAACGTGGAATTGCTCATGGAAGGTCTCTGCAGGATTTGGCACGTGACAGCATGGAGGGGCGCCGCCGGCCCCGCCTTGACCATGATCAAGACAGGGTCGGCGGCGGTGGATCAGTGACTGTATTGCAGTTGCAGCCAGACCTTGTCGGTATCCACCGAGAAACGGTTGGCGTCGTAGCTCGCCACCTTCACCAGTGCCGACAGACCCTTCACGCCGGGAATGGCGTGGCTGTACGAGGCGTCCAGCTCTTCACCGTAGGGATTGCTGCCCTTGTCGGCGCGGAACTCGTGGTACCAGACCTGCAGGGAGCCCCCCAGTAGCGGGGTGGTTACGCCCGCATAGGCATCCTTCACGCCCCCGTTGGGCGTGGTCAGGAACAGGTCGGCCCAGCCCTGGAAGGCATGTTTGGTTGCAAGAGGGGTCTGGAAGGCGCGGTTGTTGACGGTGTCGTTGCTGCCGCCCAGGACTTCGTAACCCGCCTTGATGGCCAGGCCCTTCAGCGTCTCGCCGTGCAGGGTATAGCCGAGCTCGGCCAGGGTGTAGCGTGAATCAAGGTCCAGCGGGTTGCTGTCGTGTTCCTGCTGTTCGGCATATTCGGCAGTGTAGCTCACGCCGTGCACGGTGCCGTTGAGGCGCAGGCCGGTGGTCTGGCTGGAGAGGGTGCCCACGGGAGCGGGTGCAGTATTGGCAAAGCCCAGATTGTCCAGGCCGAGCTGGTACTGGTAAGCCGTTGCTGCCAGCGCCGGGAGCGGCGCATATTTCACGTTGAACAACTGGCTGTGGCCAGTGATGTTGGCCGGGTTGGTTTTCAGGATGCCACTGCCATCAGGTCCGAATATGGTGTTGATGTTGTCGATGTAGGCGTAGGTCAGGGTCAGGTTCTTGAGCGGCTTGAGCTGGCCGAGGGCGCCATCATAGGTCTGCTCGTTCTGGCGCCAGGCCACGCCGCCGACAAAGCGCTGGTTATCAAGGTTGATGCGTTGCCGGCCAGCCGTCACATTGCCAAGGCTATGCTCATAGCGCAGCAGCGCCTGATTGATTTCGCTGCCGTCCGGATCGGGCACAAGCGAATAGGCAGTTTGCTTGTTGCGGGTGTCGTTGTAGCGGTCGTTGTCGATGCGGGCCACGTGATCGCCTTCGATCAGCCCGGAAACGCCGTACCATTTGCCACTCTGCAGGCCGACGCGGGCACGCAAGGTCTGGGCGTTGGCGTGGTGCAGGGCATTGTCCTGGTCGACATGCTCGAAGCGGTAGCGGGCATCGACCGAGACCTTGCTGTCGTCAATCAGCTGGGCGGCGGATTCGCTCGCCATTGCAACGGGGCTGGCGAGCAGCAGGGCGACTACCATTGGTGAAAGTTTGAAATGACGCATCACGGAGCACCTCGGAATGGGATGCCGTGATGGTGTTCCTCCCGGTTTTTTTCGCACTTGATGGTCATCAAGTTTGATCTATCCCTTCGGGAGTACTCCCAATGGCCACAAGGGGTATTTATCTGCGGGGCCGACAGTGGCAGTGTGGCAGGCATGAAGATGGGTTCGTCACGATCCCGGGATACGTTGCCCGGACTGGCGGCAACCCATTTGTACTTCAACAGAAGCGGAGAATATTTCATGAGCAGTGCTGTACGCGAATTTGTGCCACTGAAAATTGCCGTGCTGACGGTAAGCGATACGCGTGGTTTTGCCGAGGATACCTCCGGGCAGTTGCTGGTTGATCATCTGGTGGCCGCCGGGCATGTACTGGCCGATCGTGCACTGGTGCGCGATGACATCTACCAGATCCGGGGCGTGGTCTCGCAGTGGATTGCCGATGCCGGCGTACAGGTGGTGCTGATTACCGGGGGTACCGGTTTCACGACGCGTGACAGTACGCCGGAAGCGGTCCTGCCCCTGTTTGACAAGGAGGTGCATGGCTTTGGTGAACTGTTCCGGCAGCTTTCTTACGAGGAAATCGGTACTTCCACCATGCAAAGCCGTGCCTTGGCCGGTCTGGCCAACTTCACGCTGGTCTGCTGTGTGCCGGGATCAACCAATGCCTGCCGCACGGCATGGACGCGCATGATTGCCGGCCAGCTGGATGCGCGTCAGCGCCCCTGCAACTTTGTCGGGTTGCTGCAGCAGAAATCAGTGGAGCCAGCAGGCGTGCGTCGTCTCGATAATTGCGGCACGCGTGAGG
>CAYGBB010000193.1:0-4505 GCA_964347985.1 uncultured Moraxellaceae bacterium | reverse complement strand
TCCGTGTGACGGACCACGTGCATCCGGCGCGGCTGTTTTTTCATGCCTGTCCGGAATTGCTGAATGACGGGCGGACGGCGGCGGGTACGCCGGTGCATGTGCAGTTGCTGGGCAGCGATGTGGAGATGCTGGCGGCGAATGCGGTATTTGCGGTGACGCTCGGGGCGCCGGCCATTGACCTGAATTTCGGGTGTCCGGCGAAAAAGGTAAACAACCACGGTGGTGGTGCGGTGCTGCTGGATACGCCGGAGGCCGTGCATGCCATTGTGGCGGCGGTACGGCGGGCGGTGCCGGCGCATATTCCGGTGAGTGCGAAGATGCGGCTGGGGGTGAAGGACCGCTCGCGCATGATCGAGAATGCACAGGGGATCGAGGCGGCTGGCGCCCAATGGCTGACGGTGCATGCGCGCACCAAGGAAGACGGGTATCGGCCGCCGGCACACTGGGAGGCGATTGCAGAGATTCGGGCGCAGGTGAATATGCGCGTGATTGCGAACGGCGAGATATGGACTCCTGAAGATGCGCAGCGTTGCCGTGATATTTCGGGATGTGATGACCTGATGCTGGGACGCGGTGCAGTAACCCGACCTGATCTGGCGGGGTTGGTTCGTGGCGATGGCAAGGCATTGTCCTGGCCCGAGGCGGTGGTGGCGCAGCTGCAGTTTCTGGCGCACATGGAGTCGGCGACACGGGTGGGGGCGGTTCCGTCTACACTGGTATTCGCGGCGGAAGGCGCGCCCCCGCAGCCAGGCATCACTCCGTTGCCGGGTGAGGAAACCGGCCGGTGGACAGAGCGTGGGGCGGTGGGCCGTTACAAGCAGTGGCTGGGGATGCTGACGCGGGGTTATGCAGAGGCGGTGCCGGTGTTTGAGCAGGTGAAGCGCCTGAAGACGTTGACGGAGATCAGGCGGGTGCTGGGTAGTACGTGAAACCTGACCGCCGCGTCTGTACACTTCGGTTTGGCATGGATGTCCTTATCTCGCCCTGCTGGTTCGGGGCGGCACATAAAAAATATGGGGTTTCCATGCAGTACTCGCATCGCACTATTTTTGACACGCCTGTCGTCAATACCATTCTCCGGGCTCTTTCGATTGTCATTCTGAAACTGAGTGGCTGGAAGGCCACGGGCGCCCTTCCCGCGGATCTGAAAAAAGCGGTGTTCATTGCGGCACCGCATACCAGCAACTGGGATTTGCCGTTCACGCTGTTTGTGGCGTTTGCACTGCGTCTGAAAATCTACTGGATGGGCAAGGAAGAAATCTTCAAGCCGCCGTTTCGTGGCGTGATGATGTGGCTGGGCGGGATTCCGGTGCAGCGCGTGGCGGCCACCAATATGGTGACGGCCTCGGCCAATGCATTAACCTCGGCGGATGAACTGATTCTGGTGGTGGCACCGGAAGGTACGCGCAGCAAGGCGCTGTACTGGAAGACGGGTTTTTATTACATCGCACACACGGCGCAGGTGCCGATCGTGATGGCGTTTCTGGATTACGAGCGCAAGGTGGGCGGTGTGGGACCGACGTTGTATCCGAGTGGTGATATCGAGAAGGACATGGCCGTCATCAAGGATTTCTACAAGGATATCCGTGGCAAGCGCGCTGATATGTTTCACGCGGATTGAAGCGCTAGCGTAAAACTTTTTTACGTTCCTGGTTACGAAGCCTGTCGGCTGAAAATGCCAGGATCAGCCAGCTGACAAGTGCACCCAGTGCGGCAAGTGCCATATCCTTGTGCGCATCCCAGATATCACCCTGGGTGCCGAGATAAGCCATGCCAACGTCGCCGCCGAAGGTGACGGCGGCGCCCCACTCGACCAGTTCATAGATGAGCGAACTGGCCATGACAAATTCCAGCGTGAAATAACTGGCAGCGTTTCCTTGCAGGCCGGCACGGTTGTTCATGACTTCCCGGATGGGCAGAAACAGCAGCAGTCCGTAGAAAAGATGCACGAGACGGTCGAAGTGATTCCGCTCCCAGCCGAGCAGGTCGTTGAGGCGTACACCCATCACGGCATTGGACCAGTCGTTGTAAGGCACCAGTGAATAGGTGTAGTGCGAGCCGATGACATGCAGGGTGCCAAAACCGAAAATCATCCACCACGAGGCGGCGCTGAAGGGATGCCGGCGCTGCTGGAAGAAAACAAAGATGGCGAAAAAAAGCGTCATCATGTTTTCGAGCAGCCAGGTGGCGCGGTCGTAGGGATTGATGCCGATAATGATTGAAATGAAAATAAACAGCGGCACCAGAAAGCGCTGGGGATGTTGCATTTTCGTTCCTTGGGCAAGCCAGCCAATCAGTCAGCCAATCAGCCAGAAAAACCCGTAAAAAAACCTGCGCAAGGCAGGTTTTTTTGGTGGATCAGATGCGGCTACTGTTGTAACCGCACACGCCGGCAGCCACCTCCAGCTCGCGAATACTGTTCTCCAGATAATCCAGGAGTCGCTGCATGCTGGGCAGGGTGCGACGACAACCGATGAGGCCGAACTCCAGGGAATCGACGTAACTGGTGAGCGTGATGTTGAGCGCAATACGGTCGAGAACGATGGAGACCGGGTACATGCCCTGCAGGCGTGCGCCATTCCAGTACAGCGGCTCTTTGGGGCCGGGCACGTTGGAGATGATCACGTTGAAGGCCTGCCACTTGGGGGCAAGACCGGTGAGCAGGGTGACGCCGGTGGGTGCGAGCGTGAGTGCGGTGTAATTCAGGATTTCTTCCTGGCTCATGCCCTTGAAGCGCTGCTTCGCTTCTTCCACCGAGGACTTGATGATGCGCAGGCGGTTGGTGGGATCGGCAATGTGCGTACCGAGATTGGCCAGGATGACGCCGATCTGGTTGCCGGAATCGCTGTCGTCCTGACGCAATGACATGGGCACCATGGCAATCAGGGGCTTGTCCGGCAGGGCACCCTGGCTGATGAGGTAATCACGCAGGGCGCTGCCGCACATGGCCAGCGCGACATCGTTGAGCGTGACGCCCAGCGCCTTGGCAATCGTCTTGATGCGGGTCATCGAGTACGACTGTGCGGCGAAGCGGCGTGAACCGGTGATGGGTTCATTGAGAATGGAGTGCGGGGCCTGGAACACGGACACGTAGTTCGGATCTTTCTTGGCCTTTTTGGAGGCCTTCATCACTTCCCGTACCACATTCGGGATGGTGGCGGCCTGCTTGCCAAGGCCGGTAGTGAAACGGGCCAGGCCACCGGCGACATCGGTGGGATGCAGGCTGACCGTGCGCTTGCGGGGTGCCATGGCCCAGATCGGGGGCAGATCGCGTGCATCGGGATCGGTGGAGAGGGCACGCATGCCCAGGCGCATGGCGGCGACACCATCGCACATGGAGTGATGAATCTTGGAGTACAGGGCAAAGCGTTTGCCCTGGATGCCTTCAATCAGGTGCACTTCCCAGAGCGGACGCTGGCGGTCGAGCAGGTTGGAGTGTTCGGCGGAGACCAGTGACAGCAGCTCGCGGATACGGCCGGGCTTGGGCAGGGCTTCGTGACGGAAGTGGTGATCGATATCGAAATGATCATCCTCTTCCCAGAAGGGCTGGCCGAAACGGGTGGCGAGGCGGCGGCGGAACAGGCCTTGGGGCTGGCAGCATTCACGCATCTGCTCGGCCAGTTCACGGATGTATTTGGGGCCGGCATCTTCGGGAAAGGTGAAGAGCTGCAGGCCGGCAACGTGCATGGGCTGCTGGCGCTTTTCCATGAGGAGGAAAAGCTGGTCGACCGGACCGAGTGGCGTCATGAGAGGATCCTTGCTGATGACTGCTTGGGCTGGACCGCCGACGACTTCTTCCCTGACGACTGGCCCCTGAACGTGCATAGGATAACGCAAGAAGGCGCGGGCCGGCAGCCGTGCCGGTCGACAAGTCGTGTCAGTTTGTGTGGTGGATTGCCGCCGGGGCGGAAGGGCCTGAATCTGACCTGACTGCATGACATGCATATTGCCGGAGCGGTCGAGGCGGTACACTGGCCGGATTGCTCATGGCGCTGCATGCGCCGTACTGACAGGAAGCCTGCCATGACACAGCGTGATGATCTCGCCCATATCCGCAAGGACTATGCCCGTCATAGTCTGGGGCCGGAGGATTGCCTGCCGAACCCGCTGGAGCAGGTGAGCCGCTGGCTGGATGAGGCAATTGCCTCGAAGGTGAACGAACCCACGGCCATGAATGTGGCGACGGTGGAAAACGGCCGGCCTTCGGCACGCATGGTCCTGTTGAAAGGGATCGAGAACGGCGGCTTTGTTTTCTACACCAATTACGACAGCCGCAAGGGCCGGCAGATTGGCGACAACCCGTTTGTGGCGCTGACGCTGTTCTGGCCGGAGCTGGAACGCTCGGTGCGGGTGGAGGGCCGTGTGGAAAAGGTGGCGCCGGAAGTTTCGGATGCCTACTTTGCCTCGCGCCCCTACCAGAGCCGTGTCGGCGCGTGGGCGTCCATGCAGAGCCAGCCGCTGGATGGCACGGCCACGCTGGTGGCGCGAGCCGCCAAATATGCCGC
>CAYGBB010000192.1:0-4512 GCA_964347985.1 uncultured Moraxellaceae bacterium | reverse complement strand
CGTCGGGCCTCTGCAATCACGCGCCACAAGGCGGCCTGAGCCGCAGGACCGCTCGCGAATCCCAGACCTTTACGGGCAAACTGTTCGGCATCAGCCGGCCGCTGCTGCTGCAACCTCACCTCGGCCAGACGCAGATAGATCAGTGACGATTGCGGCGCCAGCCGTTGCGCCCGCTCCAGAGCGGCAGAGGCGGCCTCCAGGCTTCCTGCCCTGCGCTCCCGCTCGGCCGTTGCCAGCAACCCCTGCACCGCAGGGACGCGACTGCCATCGGCAAGTTGCCTTGCTGGCTGGGCAGGAACCGGACGGGCCGGCACGGAAGACGGCGCATTCTGCACCGTTCCCTCGCCAGGCGCGGGTGCGACCTCCACGCTAACCGCTCTGGAAGTTGACACTTCCGGCCCGGGAAATGGCTGCACCACAATGGGCTGGGGGGAGTATGTCGAGCAGGCGGTGAGCACAGCTGACATCAATACAAACAGACTAGTCCGACACATGCGAATTCCGGAATAACCAAAAAGAACAGCCATCAGAACCAGCCTTTCACTCGATCCATGACCCTGTCCAGCATGGCGGGAACGCCACCCTGTGCGCAGGGTACGACCTCCTGGGGTATCGTGTCTGTGCGGAAGGGCAAATAAACCGCATCCGGACACTCCTCGGCGGATAGCTGGCCGGTAGCACGATCAGCCCACTGCCACTGCACATTGTCCGGCTGTGCTGGCGCCAGCGATACCGGATGCAATCGCGTCATGAGATCAGTCCACACCGGCAGTGCACCAGTCCCCCCCGAGAGGCCGGTAGAATGATTGTCGTCATGCCCCAGCCATACCACCGCGAGATAATTCCCCGTGTACCCGGCAAACCAGGCATCACGCAGATCATTGGTTGTCCCGGTCTTGCCTGCCATGACCAGATCGGCGGGCAGCCGCTGGTAAGCGCTGGCACCTGTTCCTTCACGCATGGTGGCCTGCAAGGCAAAATTGAGCAGGTAGAGCGGGGTGGGATCAAACACCTGCTGTACTTCCAGGCCATAGCGCTTGAGTGGTTTGCCCTGGCTATCCATGACTTCACGAATACTGCGCGGGGGCGTGCGAAAGCCCCCTGCCGCCAGCGTCTGGTACAACGTAAGCACATCCAGGGGACGCATGTTCACCGCGCCCAATAACAGCGACGGATAATTCGCCAGTTTCTGCTCGACGCCCAGCCGCTTCAGCGTGTTGATTACCGCCGGCACACCAACGGTCATGCCGAGGCGAATGGTGGCCTGGTTGTAGGAGTGTGCCAGTGCCGAATACAGCGGCACCAGACCATGATCCTGCTGATCATAGTTTTTAGGCTCCCAGATTTTTCCGCTCTGGCTGAGCAGCTGTACCGGGCCATCATCCAGTGGCGTTGCCAGCGTGTACATGCCGGACTCCAGTGCGGTCAGGTAGGCCGCCGGCTTGATCAGCGATCCGATCTGCCGATCGGCATCCAGGGCCCTGTTATAGCCCGTGAAGGTCCCCCGGCCCCCGACAATCGCGAGCAGCTCGCCATTTTCCGGGTTAGACACCAGCACCGCACCCTGCAGTCCGTTCATGCGTTTGCCGTAGGTATTCTGCAGGCGCTTCACTGATGCATCAAATGCCGCATCTGCGGCATTCTGGACGCGTGGATCCAGTGTCGTGAAAATGCGCAGCCCATCAGAGGCAAGATCATCTTCCTTGTACTCGGTCTTGAGCTGACGTCGCACGAGATCCAGAAAGGCGGGGTAGACGGTACTGGCGGCCGTCGGCCTGGCAATCACGCCCAGGCCTTTCTTTTTCGCGGCATCGCGCACGGCCGCCGTAATTTTTTCTTCCGCAAACAGGTTATCGATAACCGTATCACGCCGGGCTTTGGCGCGTGCCGGATGCCGGCGCGGATTGAATAGTGATGGCCCCTGCACCATGCCCACCAGTAGCGCCACCTGATGCAACTGCAATTCTGAAATAGGTTGCCCGAAGTAAAACTGTGAGGCGAGACCAAAGCCGTTGACGGAGTGCTGTCCACTCTGCCCCAGATTCACTTCATTCAGATACGTTTCGAGAATTTCATTCTTGCTGTAATGCAGTTCGAGCAATACCGCCATGGCGGCTTCATTGAGTTTGCGCGACAGGGTACGTTCATCACTGAGATAGAAGTTTTTCACGAGCTGTTGGGTGAGCGTACTGCCACCCTGGCGCCAGCCGCCCGCCGTCAGGTTCACCCACACTGCACGCAAAATGCCACGAATAGACACGCCATGATGTCGATAGAATGAGCGATCCTCGGTGGCCAACAGCGCAGGAACCAGCAAGGGTGGCGCCTCATTCATCTGCATCAGGACACGGTCTTCCTTGTGCTTGGGATAAATCCCGCCAATGGTCAGCGGCTCCAGACGCACTACCCCGCGATCGTTTTGCAGGGTGCTGGCCACGTCGCCCAGCGTATTGCCGGTGAAGCGCAGCCGCAGAACCTGTGCCTTTTCCATCCCGTCACTGAACTGGAAGCCGCGGGTATGAACGAGCAGCTCCGTCCCCTTCCGCTGCCAGGTGCCGGGGCTGGTCGTGGCCTGTTCCCGGTAATTGAGAATGCGTAACTCATCCAGCACATCAGCCTGGGCCAGTGGCGCACCGCTATAAAGCTCGAGTGGCCGGGCATACACTCGCGCGGGAATCGCCCAGCGCTTGCCCTCGAACTTTTCCTGCACCACGGCATCCAGACGTACCAGCCAGAACCCGACCGCGATAATGCCCGCCAGGGTCAGCACCAGCAGGATGAGCAGGGCAGTAAGGATGAAACCGCGCGAACGCACTCGGGATGCCGGCATGACAGTGAAGACCAGATAATGATGCCGGCATTCTACCTGCTGGTTCCTGAGCCCGCTGCCCCTATAATCGCGACAATTTCGTAACGGAGTCCGTCATGCCCCACTTTGATGTCTACGCCATCGGCAATGCGCTGGTGGATACCGAATACCGTGTCAGCGATGACTTCCTGAACCGTCATGACATTGCCAAGGGCATGATGACGCTGATTGATGACGCCCAGCAGCAGGCGCTCCTCTCCTCCCTCGACAGCGAATACGGTCTGGAGAAGCGGGCCAGTGGTGGATCTGCTGCCAATACCATCATTGCCGTAGCCGCCTTTGGTGGCAGCAGCTTCTATTCCTGCAAGGTTGCCAGCGATGGCACCGGGGACTTCTATGTGCACGACCTGCACGCCGCCGGTGTTTCCAGCAACCTCAAGCCGGATCGTGACGCAGGCACTACCGGCACCTGCGTGGTCATGGTGACCCCGGATGCCGAGCGCACCATGCATACCTACCTTGGCATTACCGCCGATGTTTCCGTACATGAGCTCGTCCCCGAGGCCCTGGTCAATTCGCGCTGGCTGTACATTGAAGGCTATCTGGTCAGCTCCGATTCGGCCCGTGCCGCAGTAAAAGAAGCCCGCCGTGTGGCGCAAGCCGCCGGCGTACCGATTGCCATGACCTTTTCAGATCCCGCCATGGTGCGCTTCTTCAAACCGGGCCTGGCCGAGATGCTGGATGATGGTGTTGATCTCCTGTTCTGCAATGAAGAAGAGGCCTGTCTGTGGGCGGACGCCCTGACCGTCACCCATGCCCTTGACGGACTGAAGAAAATTGCCCGTCAGGTGGTGATTACCCGCGGCAAGGACGGCGCACTGATCTGGGATGGCGAGCAGGAAATCACCATTTCGCCCGTCCCGGTCACGCCGCTCGATTCCAATGGTGCGGGAGACATGTTTGCCGGTGCCTATCTGTTCGGTCTCTCCCGCAACTGGTCACCGGCACGGGCGGGTGCCCTGGCGAGCAAGGCGGCAGCAGCGGTGGTCGGCCAGTTTGGTCCGCGCCTGCCCCTGGAGGCTCATGCCGCCCTGTTGCGTGAGTTCAATGCCAGCTGATCGTCGCCTGACAGAAACAGCACTGGTAACGGGGCGATGCATCCCTATAATGCGTCGCCCCATGGGGGGAGGCCTGAATCATGATACGTCTTTGCGAGCTTAGTGATATTCCCGGGCAGGAAGGGGTTGGTATCGCCACCGACGATGGCGAAATTGTCCTCTTGCAGCGCGACGGACAGGTCTACGCTTACCGTAATCAGTGCCCGCACCTTGGCATTGACCTGAATTTTCGGCCCGACGTATTCATGGATCTCGACGGCATGTTTATCCAGTGTGCCAATCACGGCGCGTTGTTTCAGGTTGAAGACGGGCTATGCATTCACGGCCCCTGTCAGGGTCAGTCACTGACCGCCGTACCGGTGCAGCTGATTGATGGCACGGTGTGGCTGGTGGCGCCACCGGCCAGTAAACCGGCCTGAACGACCAGTCCCTGTGCCGGCGGTTGTCCGGGGCGCAGGTTCTTGATATAGATGGGGTTTAGATTTCGCCCATTACAGCAAGGGAACAGCACATGGCCACTTCCGCTGACAGCAAGACAAACAAAAAAAAGACGCCAGCGGCCGCCACCGGAAAAACCGAGAAGGC
>CAYGBB010000191.1:0-4520 GCA_964347985.1 uncultured Moraxellaceae bacterium | reverse complement strand
TTGATGCCGCCACTTGCGTGCGCCATCAGGGTCAGGGCCAGTATGTCCACCAGCAACAGCATGAGCGACTGCAATGGTATCTGATTGCGTTGCCAGCGCAGGAAAATGACCGTGGAGGTCGAGGCCGCAAGGTAGCCGATGGCGGTGATGAGAAAGAGTGTGGGGGAGCTGGCGCCGATCATCGGCTGGTCTGGCTTGATGCTGAACAGCCCCAGAAGCAGGATGGCCAGAGACAGACGGTAGTAGCCGTATACCCTCAGCAGCCGCCAGTCGCCTCCCTGGCTGAACAGTTCTTCCTGCGTCATGGTCTAGCGCTTCTCTCGGAAGTAGATGTCCCTATGGGCCTCGGAGCAGAAAAACTCGCCACGAGACTGCGTGCTTTCCCCTTCGGGAATGTGAATCTGGCAATAGGCACAGCGGCGCATGGCTTGCTGTTCAGGTGGCGCGGGTGGTGGCATCTGCTGGCTGGCCTGGTTGGCCAGCATGCGCTGAACGAAGCGGAAGATGAACCACGCGATCAGGCCGATAATCAGAAGTCGCAGAATCATCATGGTACGTTCCCACTTGAAAGGATGATGGCTAGTCTAGGGAAGCGCGACGATCTTGGCCATGGGTACAATCATGGCCCTGAATACAATGCGTGTCGTGTGAGGTCATGAGGGGGGTGTGCGATCCCGTGAATACTTGCCTATCATGCGCGCGATCCCCGGTGACCCCGGTATCATTGAAACCTGTGTCTGTGTCGGAGTTTCTGCATGACTGTTCCCCCCCTGCGTATTGCACTGGCCCAGGCTGATTTTCTGGTGGGTGATATTCCCGGCAATCTGGCCCGGGTGAAGGCTCTGGCGGTGCAGGCGCGTGATCTGCATCAGGCGGATCTGGTGGTGTTTCCCGAGTTGTGCCTGATTGGCTATCCCCCCGAGGATCTGTTGTTGCGTGACAGTGTGGGCATAAGGATTGAAGCAGCTCTGTCCGGGTTGAACGAAATCTCGGGTATTGATGTGGTGGTAGGGTATCCGCGTGCCCGTAACGGAAAACTCTTCAACATGGCCGGCGTATTTCGCGACGGGGTGTGCATTGCCGAGTATGCCAAGCACGAACTACCGAATTACCAGGTGTTTGATGAGAAGCGGTACTTCGTTACCGGTCATGAGCCGTGTGTATTCGAATTACTCGGGCACCGGATCGGTCTGACGATTTGCGAGGACATCTGGCATGCGGGGCCCGCTGCCAAGGCGAAGGCGGCCGGTGCTGAACTGTTGCTTAACCTGAATGCCTCCCCCTTCCATCAGGGCAAACAGGCGGAACGGGAAGCAACGGTGCGTTTGCGTGTGCAGGAAACCGGCTTGCCCGTGATCTACCTGAATACGGTGGGCGGACAGGATGAGCTGGTTTTTGATGGCGGCTCGTTCGTGATGGGTGCTGATGGCGCATTGGTGCAGGGCCTGCCACGTTTTGAAGAGTCGCTGGCCTGCGTGAGCTGGAATGGTCAGGCTTTTTCTGGTGCGACAGCCGCGATTCCGCCAGCCTCGCTGGAGGCCGAGGTGTATCAGGCGCTGGTGCTGGCCGTGCGGGACTATGTGCGCAAGAGCGGCTTCCGGGGGGTGCTGCTCGGACTTTCTGGTGGCATTGATTCGGCACTGGTGCTGGCGGTGGCGGCCGATGCCATCGGTGCAGAAAACGTGCAGGCGGTGATGATGCCTTATCGTTACACCGCACAAATAAGCCTGGAGGATGCCGAGGCTGAAGCCCGCACCCTTGGTGTGCACTATTCCGTGCTGCCCATTGAGCCCATGGTCACGGCATTTACCGAGGGACTGGCTGGCGAGTTTGCGGGTCTGGGCAGGGACAAGACCGAGGAAAACCTGCAGGCGCGTTCACGTGGCGTGTTGCTGATGGCCATTTCCAACAAGAAGGGGTATCTGGTGCTGACCACCGGCAACAAGTCGGAAATGGCCGTGGGTTACGCCACGCTGTATGGCGACATGGCGGGTGGGTTTGACGTGCTGAAGGATGTACCGAAGACGCTGGTGTTCCGCTTGTGTGAATACCGCAATGCACTGACACCATTGCACCCACCGATTCCGCAGCGCGTGATTGACCGGCCTCCCTCTGCCGAGCTGGCGCCCGACCAGAAGGACGAAGATTCGCTGCCCCCGTACCCGGTACTGGATGAAATCCTGCGTCGTTATGTGGAGGAGGACGAAAGTGCAGATGCCATCATCGCCGCCGGGTTTGATCACGACACCGTGTTGCGGGTGATACGGATGGTGGATTTCAACGAGTACAAGCGTCGCCAGGCTGCCATTGGCCCCCGCATTACCCGGCGCGGTTTTGGCAAGGACCGTCGTTACCCCATCGTGAATGGCTGGAAAGCCGGGAGTTGATCGGGCGCGCCGCCGCATTCCGACGAACGGCATGCTTCGCATTGTCAGACAAGAATGGCTGAATTGAGGGATTGTCTGGCATTTCCCGCCACTTATTGTCAGACAATGCCTGTGTGATTCCGAGTAATTACTCTAACATTATGATTTTAAAGGGTTTTTGTGACTGGCTGGCCGCTTGGGCTGGTGGTGGGAAACCTTCTATGCTGAGTACACTACTCGCTTCCGCAGGTCGCTTCCTTTTGGTGAGGAGGCGTGGAGTACTGCGGATCGAAGACCATCAGGGAGTGTGTCATGCATTATTTTCTCACCGGGGCGACCGGTTTCATTGGCAAGTTTCTCACTGAGCGTCTGCTGAACCGGGGTGGCCATGTTCATGTGCTGGTGCGCCCGGGTAGCGAGCTCAAATTCAATGCATTGAAGGGCCGTTTCCCGCACCAGGCAGATCGCCTGCATGCGGTCACTGGCGATCTTTCCATGGTGGGCCTGGGTCTGGATGCCGCCTTTGTTGAAAAGATGGCCGGCAACATTGACCACTTTTTCCATTTGGCCGCCATTTATGACATTGATGCGCCGGAAGCCGATCAGGTCATGGCCAACGTCGAGGGCACGCGTCATGCCCTGCAGGCGGCTGAGCAGCTCAGGGCGGGCTGCTTCAACTACGCCAGCTCAATTGCGGTGGCGGGGTTGTTCAACGGTATTTTCCGTGAGGACATGTTCGAGGAAGCCGAGAAGCTGGTGAACCCGTATCTGCGTACCAAGCATGATGCAGAGAAGGTCGTGCGCAATGAAGCGAAAGTGCCGTACCGCATCTATCGCCCTGGCATGGTGGTGGGGCATTCGAAGACCGGTGAAATCGACAAGATTGATGGTCCGTATTTCTTTTTCCGCCTGATCAAGACCTTGCGGGATGCATTGCCGCGCTGGATGCCGATGATTGGTGTTGAAGGCGGCCGTCTCAACATTGTGCCGGTGGATTATGTTGCGGGCGCCATGGATGTACTGGCACACAAGCCGGGCCTGGATGGCCGCTGTTTCCATCTCACCGATCCAAAGCCGCACAAGGTGGGTGAGGTGATGAATATTTTCGCCAGGGCCGCCTCTGCCCCCGAGTTTGCGATGCGTATTGATGCACGCATGCTGGGGTTCATTCCGTCCGCCATTACCGGCGGTATTGGCAAGTTGCCGCCGGTGCAGCGCATCAAGAAACAGTTTCTGAACGACTTCCAGATTCCGGAAGCAGCAGTCGGGTTTATCAACTACCCCACCAAGTTCGACAGCCGTGAAACCCTGAAGGAATTGCAGGGCTCGGGCGTCAGCTGTCCGCGCCTGGACCAGTATGCCGGTGTGGTCTGGGATTACTGGGCGCGCAATCTGGATTCGGACCTGTTTATTGACCGGACGCTGGCGGGCAATGTGAAGGACAAGGTGATCCTGATCACTGGCGCTTCCAGCGGCATTGGCAAGGCAACGGCATTGCGTCTGGCCGATACCGAGGCAACGATTCTGCTGGTGGCGCGTACTCGTGAAAAACTGGAAGAAACCCTCCGGGAGGTTGAGGCCAAAGGAGCACGTGCCTTCATTCACACCTGCGATGTGTCTCATCTGGAAGACTGTGATCGTCTGGTGAAAGAAGTGCTTGAGCAGCATGGACGTGTGGATGTGCTGGTCAACAATGCGGGACGCTCGATCCGTCGTGGTGTCGCATCCGCGTACGACCGCTTTCATGATTACGAACGCACCATGCAGCTGAATTATTTTGGTGCCCTGCGTCTGATCATGGGATTGTTGCCCTCAATGACCGCCAATCGTCGGGGCTTGATCATCAATATTTCCTCGATTGGTGTGCTGACCAATGCGCCGCGTTTCTCGGCATATGTCGCCTCCAAATCGGCACTGGATGCGTTCTCGCGCTGTGCGGCAGCAGAGTTCTCGGATCAGAACGTGCGCTTCACGACCATCAACATGCCGCTGGTGCGCACACCGATGATTGCGCCAACCAAGATGTACGACTATGCGCCGGCTATTCAGCCGGAAGAAGCGGCGGACATGATCTGCGGCGCCATGATTCGTCGGCCCAAGCGGATTGCGACGCGGCTCGGTATTGCCGCGCAGATCCTCTACGACCTTGCACCC
>CAYGBB010000190.1:0-4530 GCA_964347985.1 uncultured Moraxellaceae bacterium | reverse complement strand
CTGGATCATCCGTATGCGGGCATGCGCGTGAAATACTGGCGCGACGGTCACCGTACTGCCTGGGTGATTGACGAGACTGGCAAGGAGCGTCCGATCACCATTGGTGTGGTGGTATCGGCGGGCCATATCGAGCTGGTGAAAGTGCTGGCGTTTCGTGAGTCGCGTGGCGGGGAAGTGCGTTACCCGTTTTTCACAAAGCAGTTTTTCGCGGCAGGCCTGAAGGACGGTGACCGGCTGGATCGCAGCATTGATGGCATTACCGGTGCTACTTTGTCCGTATGGGCAGTTACCAAAGTCTCACGCCTGGCACTTATCTTTCACAGTGAAGTCATGCGCAACGGCTGATAAACTCGGCCTCCATTTTCTTCAGCCACTGGCGGATTTTTTCGTGGCCAAATTTCACTGGCGATTTTTCCTGCACCGCTGGCACCGTCGTATCGGACTGGTGGCTGCATTGTTTGTCCTGCTGCTGGTTACAACCGGTATTCTCCTTAATCATACGAACGACATCGGCCTTGATCGTATGCCGCTTGAAAACGCATGGTTGCGTGCACATTACGGTCTGGATAAAGGAGGGGTAGATGCAGGTAAGCCCGCTTCATACCGATTTGCAGGGCGTGAATTGCAGGCACGTGATGGCCAGCTTCGCTTGGCGGGTATTCGATTAACCGACTGCCCGCAGCTGATTGGTGTCATGGAAACACAGGATCAGGTGCTGGTGGTGTGTCCTGATCGTCTGGTATTGCTGACTCCGGACGGGGAGCTGATTGATCAGGCAGATAGCCTGCGCGGGATACCGAGCGGTCTTTCAGCCGTCGCCGTGCAGGGTAATAATGTTTTTCTTCGGCAGGGCGAGACCAGTCTGGGTGTGAATCTGAACGATCTCAGCGTGCATCCGGTAGACGCGGCACCGGATGTTGCCTGGCAGGGCGCTCAGGAGACGATCGATGCGACACCGATGGATGCCATCACCTGGGAGCGGGTGGTGCTGGATCTGCACAGTGGGCGCCTGTTTGGTCACTTTGGTGTCTGGCTGGTCGACCTGATGGCAATCGGTGCGGCCTTGCTGGCGTTGTCCGGCCTGGTGCTGGCGCGGCGCCGGCATCGGGCGAGGTAGTGTTTCAAGATGGTGTATCTGGGTGGTGCTTCAAGGATGAAATGCACACAGAAAAATCCCGGCCTGAAAGCCGGGATTTTTTTATGCCTCGTCACCACTTTCATCAACGGGTGGCGGGCCGATCTTGTCCCACCAGATGTTGACGATGGAGCAGTACAGCTCGGCAGTGCGTTGAGCATCGTACAGGGCGGAATGGGCCTCTTTGTTATTGAAGGCAATACCAGCCGTGGCACAGGCACGTGCCAGTACGGTTTGCCCATAAGCAAGCCCGGCCAGTGTTGCCGTGTCGAACACGGAGAACGGATGAAACGGTGACACATTCTTGAGGTTGTTGCGCGCTATCGCCGCATTTACAAAGCCAAGGTCAAAGTGTGCATTGTGGCCGACCAGTACACTGCGCTTGCAGCCGACCGCTTTCTGGGCTTTTTTCACGCCATCAAAGATACGGCGCAAGCCGACGCCTTCTTCCTCGGAGGGACGAAGCGGATGGAAGGGATTGATGCCCGTAAATTCGAGTGCGGCTTTTTCCAGATTGGCGCCGGGGAATGGTGCAATATGGGAGTGAAAGCACTCGTTCGGATACAGCAGCCCGTTTTCATCCTGCGCAATTGTGACCGCTGCAATTTCCAGCAGGCCATCGGTAGCGCAATTGAAGCCGCCGGTTTCCACATCGACGACAACAGGAAAAAAACCGCGAAAGCGTTCGGCTAAGGGTCGTACGGGATGATGACTCATGTCTGCACGCGCCAGCTGATTTGCCCGCCAGCACGAATCGGCACCACTACTGAGTTTCCGAAGGGGTAGCTTTCCGGGACATCCCACGCGTCTTTCACCAGGGTGATGGTGTCTGTGTTGCGTGGCAAATCGTAGAAGTCAGGCCCATGAAAGCTGGCAAAAGATTCCAGCTTGTCGAGTGCGCCGGCAGCCTCAAAGGCTTCGGCATACAACTCAATGGCGGCATGCGCCGTGTAGGAGCCGGCACAGCCACACGCGGATTCCTTGGCACCGATGGCATGCGGGGCAGAGTCTGTGCCCAGAAAAAATTTGGGTGAGCCAGAGGTGGCGGCGGCAATCAGGGCTTCCTGATGGGTGCGGCGCTTGAGGATCGGCAGGCAAAAATAATGGGGGCGCACGCCACCCACCAGCATGTGGTTGCGGTTGAACAGCAGATGATGTGCCGTGATGGTGGCACCGACGGTGGCCGGGGCTTCCTTGATGAAGGCTGCTGCATCGGCCGTGGTGATGTGCTCCAGAACAACCTTCAGTTGCGGCAAACGGCTTACCAGTGGCATCAGGATGGTGTCGAGAAAGACTTTTTCACGATCAAAGATGTCCACATCGCCATGCGTCACTTCACCATGAATCAGCAGGGGCATGCCGACTTCGGCCATTTTTTCCAGCACGGCCTGCACGTTGTCGATACTGGTGACGCCAGAGTCTGAGTTGGTGGTGGCACCGGCCGGGTACAGTTTAACGGCATGCACAAAACCGGATGCCTTGGCGGTCTGTATGTCAGCCGGGGTTGTGCTGTCCGTGAGGTAAAGCACCATGAGGGGTTCAAAGCGGGAGCCGGCAGGACGGGCGGTCAGGATGCGCTCGCGGTAGGCCCTGGCCTCGGTGGTGGTGCGCGCGGGTGGCACCAGATTGGGCATGACAATGGCGCGTCCGAAATAGCGGGCCGTGGCGGCAACGGTATCGGGCAGCATGGCACCATCGCGCAGGTGAACATGCCAGTCATCAGGGCGGGCGATGGACAGTTGGGTCATGGGGGCTCCTTGTAGGCGAACTATATTAACAGGGGACGGGCATAACAGGGCACAGGAGCGCCCCCAATCTTTGGTCAGGAGAGTGTCGGGAGCCGCTTGTCGGCTGGCCATTGTCGGTGGGCGGACAGGCTGGCACATTCGCGCCAGCATAAAAACAGACCGTTTATGATGCTGTCATTGCCAGTGTTTCCGGCCGATTGCAGCATTATTCCCACCAAGGATTTGGTTGTGACGCTACCTTCCCAGCTTCCGCAGGAAAATATCGATGCCGAGATTTTGGCCATCCAGACGCTGCTGGGGGGGCGTGGGCGCTTCCTCAGGTTTTCGGCCTCGCTGGAAGACACTTTCCGGCAGCATCTCCAGGGGCGGGCGATTGAGCTGCTGAATCATGCCTGGTGGCTGATTTGTGCCTTCTATTTCTTTCTGGGGGTTCTGACCTGGACACAGGTACAGGTGTATTCCACTCCGGGCTTGTTGAATGCCAATGAATCGGTCTGGTGGTCCATTTACCTGGCGGAGGGGGCTGGTCTGGCGGTCTTGCTGACACTGACCCGGTTTTCAGGTCTGGATCACCTGTATCGCGGGTATACCAGTGTGCTGGTCTTGTGGGCGTCAGCGACAGTCACGATAGGCACGTCGGCCTTTCCAGACCCTTATTTCAATCAGCACTCCAGTTATGTCGTCATTCTGGTTACGGCCATCATTTATGGTATCGGTGGCTTGCAGACAGTCCCTGCCATCATTGCCTGTACGATATCGGGCATCATTTCCTATGGGGTCATCCAGTGGTATGGCCTTTGGTATAACTGGGGCCATTTCAGCCAGTATGTGGTGCTGGCCAATGTCGTGGGAATTCTTCTCTGTTACCTGCTGGAGCGTCGTGACCGCATCATGTATCTCCAGTCGCAATTGCTGGAGCTGGAGAAGCGCCGGCTGGATGCACTTTCCCAGGAGTTTAACCGTCTGTCCCGTGAAGATGCCCTGACCGGGCTGGCCAATCGGCGCCACTTCAATGAAGTGTTCCAGCAGGAGTGGGATCGCGCCAAGCGCGATAACCGTCCGCTAGCCCTGATCTTTGTGGATGTCGATCACTTCAAGCTGTTCAACGACACCCATGGACATGTTGAGGGTGATCGGGCACTTACCCAGGTCGGCATGGCATTAAAGACGGTATTGCGACGGCCGGGGGATATGGCGGCCCGATATGGTGGCGAAGAGTTTGTGTTGTTGTTGCCGAGTACCGCCATGGAAGGAGCCCGTGATGTTGCCTTGCACGTAACCCGGGCCATTGCTGCACTGCGGATTCTGCATCGGGCCTCGAAGGTGGCAGACCATGTCACTGTCAGCATGGGGGTTGCCTCCATGCTGCCCAATGAAGAGGTACGCAGCGGCCAGTTACTGGCCCAGGCCGACGAGGCGGTGTATGCAGCCAAGGAAGCCGGGCGTAATTGCATCGTGGTTGTCCGTCCGGATGGCTCGATGGACCCCAAACCACTGCGGGCCGGCTAAGCGCATTTCTGCCTATGCCCTGACGGGGGCATGACGTAGAATACGCGCCTCTTTATTCCCCCTTCCTTGCTTTGGGAACCCGCCATGTCCGCCATCAAGAAAGTTGTGCTTGCCTATTCCGGCGGCCTCGATACCTCG
>CAYGBB010000189.1:0-4554 GCA_964347985.1 uncultured Moraxellaceae bacterium | reverse complement strand
GTTCGAAATAGTGCGTCGCAAACAGCGTCAGGGCCTTCAGTTCTCGAGCCAGATAATCGGCGGCGGCCCATGCCAGCGACAGGCCATCGAAAGTGCTGGTGCCACGCCCGACCTCATCCATCAGCACCAGGCTTTCTGACGTGGCATTGTTGAGGATGTTTGCAGTCTCCGTCATTTCCACCATGAACGTGGAGCGGCCACCGGCAAGATCATCAGACGAACCGATACGCGTGAAAATGCGGTCGACCGGACCAATACGGGCACTGGTGGCGGGCACAAAACAACCGACATGCGTGAGCAGCACAATCAGTGCGGTCTGACGCATGAACGTGGATTTACCACCCATGTTCGGGCCGGTAATGACCAGCATGCGACGCTCGGGGGCAAGGGTCACCGAGTTCGGCGTGAAGGGTGCGTCGAGCACCTGCTCCACCACCAGATGGCGACCGGCTTCGATAAAGATTCCGGGCTCGTCGACCAGCTCCGGGCAGCACATGTTCAGCGTGCAGGCGCGCTCGGAAAATGTGGCAAGTACATCCAGCTCCGACAGGTTTTCACCGGTGACCTGCAGTACCGGCAAGTCTGTGATCAGGCGTTCCAGAAGCTCGTCGTAAAGTGCCTTTTCACGTGCCAGTGCCCGGGATGATGCCGACAGCGCCTTGTCTTCAAATGCCTTTAATTCCGGAGTAATGAACCGTTCGGCATTTTTCAGTGTCTGGCGCCTGATGAAGTGTGCCGGTGCATTTTCGGCTTGCGCACGGGAGAGCTCGATGTAATAGCCGCTGACACGGTTGTAACCGACTTTCAGTGTGCTGATGCCGGTGGTGTCGCGTTCGCGCTGCTCCAGTTGCAGCAGGTAGTCGCCTGCATTTGCACTGAGCGCGCGCAGCTCGTCCAGCTCGGCATCAAAGCCTTCGGCAATCACGCCGCCATCGCGCATGACAACGGGAGGAGATTCGATAATGGCGCGGGTCAGCAGGTCGACCAGTGCCGGGTGCTCGGAAATCTGCCGCGCAATTTCCTGCATGTGTGGTGTTTGCAGTGCGCGCAGGTCTGCCTGCAGTTGCGGCAGCAATGCCAGCGTGTCGCGCAGGCGCGAGAGATCGCGCGGACGGGCGGATTTCAGGGCGACGCGTGCCAGAATGCGTTCGACATCACCGACATCGCGCAGGATTTCCCGCAGCGGTTCGAAGCGGTAATTCTGTTGCAGCTCGGCGACGGCTTCCTGGCGACGCAGTAGCGTGACACGGTCGCGCAGTGGCTGGTGCAGCCAGCGCCGCAGCAGACGGCTGCCCATGGCCGAGGCACAGCGATCAAGTACCCAGGCCAGACTGTGCTCGAACTCGCCACTCAGGTTCTGGGTCAGCTCAAGATTGCGGCGCGTAGAGGGGTCGAGCTGCAGGCTGTCCCTGGCAGAGTCCACGCGCAAGCCCCGCAGATGCGGCAGGGCCGTACGCTGGGTTTCTTTCGCATAGCCGAGCAAGGCACCGGCAGCACCCAGTCCCGCTGTCAGGTCGGCGCAGCCGAATCCTTGCAGGTCCTGTACCTGGAATTGCTGGCACAGAAGACGAACGGCGGCATCAGTCTCAAACTCCCAGGGCAGTCGCTTGCGCAGGCCGCGACGCTCACCAAGGCTGGCCAGCAAGGGACTGTCTTCGGCGACCAGCAGCTCGGCAGGGTCAATACGGGCCAGCTCGGCGGCCATTGCCTCCGCATCCATGACCTCCTGTACGCTGAAGCGGCCACCGGCCAGATCCATCATGGCAATGCCGATACGGTTTTCCACGATGTGGATGGCGCAGAGCAGCGTGTCGCGGCGCTCGTCCAGGAAGGCTTCATCACTGACCGTGCCTGGGGTAACGATACGCGCCACGGCACGTTCGACGGGCCCTTTGCTGGTGGCCGGATCGCCAATCTGCTCACAAATAACGACGGACTCGCCGAGTCGTGTCAGCTTGCCCAGATAGGACTCTGCTGCATGATAGGGGACGCCAGCCATGGCAATAGGCTTGCCGCCGGACTTGCCGCGGGCGGTCAGGGTGATGTCGAGCAGGCGTGCCGCCTTGACGGCATCGTCAAAAAACAGCTCGTAAAAGTCCCCCATGCGATAAAAAATGAGCTCGTTCGGGTGCTCGGCCTTGATGCGCAGGTATTGCTGCATCATGGGGGTGTGGTCGTTCAGGCTGTCCGTGCTCATCGTCATCTTTTTTCGCGGGCGGGCATGAGAAAGCGGGATGATACGGAGTGAGGCCGCCCGGGACCAGTGGCGGGCGGAATTCGCACGCGGTAAAGCGTGTTTGCACACTGGTTGTGACTGCCCAGAGTGGGTAAGGTGGCGGCTTTCCGGGAGGATGCATGACAGACAGGATCACGACGCTGGCCGATCAGCTTGGCCGGGCATTAAAGGCATCAGCAGCAACACTGGCGACCGCCGAATCCTGTACCGGCGGCGGTATCGCCGAGGCCGTCACGCGCATTGCCGGCAGTTCGGGTTGGTTCGAGCGCGGCTGGGTTACTTATTCCAACAAGGCCAAGGCCGTTGAGCTTGGGGTCGCACCGGAGCTTCTTCGGGCCGAAGGCGCTGTCAGTGAGGCGGTGGTGCGTGCCATGGCGGATGGCGCACGCGCCCGTGCCGGGGTGACCTGGGCCGTGGCCGTCAGCGGTGTGGCGGGACCGGATGGCGGCTCCGCTGACAAGCCTGTGGGCACGGTGTGGCTGGCTTGGGCCGGGCGGGACGGAGTGATAACCGAGCATTGCCTCTTTCCTGGCGACCGCGCGGCAGTGCGTCAGCAGACGGTTGAAAAGGCCCTTTCCGGACTGCTTGAGCAAATGGGTGTTGCCAGCCGCGAAAAGCTGTGACAGGATACTGTACGCATGGACAGCATGACTTTCATGAAGAAACTGACACGTAACGTTGAGCCAATAGTGAGGATCCAGTGATGGACGCAAACAAGCAAAAAGCCCTTTCCGCCGCCCTTTCCCAGATTGAAAAGCAGTTCGGCAAGGGATCGGTCATGCGCCTTGGTGACCAGCCGGCATCGGGTGCCATTCCGTCCATTTCTACGGGTTCTCTCGGGCTTGATATCGCGCTGGGTATTGGCGGCCTGCCACGCGGCCGTATTGTTGAAATCTATGGCCCTGAATCCTCCGGTAAAACCACACTGACCCTGCAGGTCATTGCGGCCTGCCAGCGTGCTGGCGGCACGGCGGCGTTTGTTGATGCCGAGCATGCGCTTGACCCCAACTATGCCGGCAAGCTCGGTGTGAATGTCGAGGATCTGCTGGTGTCCCAGCCGGATACGGGCGAACAGGCCCTGGAAATCACTGACATGCTGGTGCGTTCCGGTGCGGTGGATGTGATTGTCATCGACTCCGTGGCTGCCCTGACTCCGCGCGCTGAAATCGAAGGCGACATGGGCGATTCCCACATGGGTCTGCAGGCACGTTTGATGTCACAGGCACTGCGCAAGATCACCGGCAACGTCAAGCGCTCGAATACGCTGGTCATCTTCATCAACCAGATCCGCATGAAGATCGGCGTGATGTTCGGTAACCCGGAAACCACCACCGGTGGTAATGCCCTTAAGTTCTATGCCTCCGTACGCATGGATATCCGTCGTACCGGTGCCGTGAAGGAAGGCGAAGAGGTGGTTGGTTCGGAAACCCGCGTCAAGGTGGTCAAGAACAAGGTGGCCCCTCCCTTCAAGGAAGCCGAGTTCCAGATTCTCTATGGTCATGGCATCAATCGTCTGGGTGAGGTTGTTGATCTGGGTGTGAAGCTGGGGCTGGTTGACAAGTCCGGCGCCTGGTATGCCTATCAGGGCAGCAAGATCGGTCAGGGCAAGGGTAATGCTTGCAAGTTCCTGGAAGAGAATCCCGCCATTGCCCAGGACATCGAGAAGCAGATTCGTGATCAGCTGATTGGTGATATAAAGCCAGTCGAAGAGGATCTTGCCACCGATGTCTACGACGAAGCCGACATCTGAGCGCGGCCTGAGTGTGGGGGAGGGGCGAGCTCAGGCGCCCCTTACCCGTGAGGCACTCCATGGGCGAGCCTTGGCCATGCTCACGCGACGTGAGCATTCGGCTGGCGAGATCCGCGATAAACTACGCGAAATGGGCGGTGATGCCGACCTGATCGATGCAGTTATTGCCGAGTTGCAAGTGCGCAAACTGCAGTCGGATGAGCGCTTTGCCGAGTCCTTTGTGCGTAGTCGTGCCGAACGTGGTTATGGCCCGCGCGTTATCGAGATGGCCCTGCGTGAGCGCGGCATCGACAAGGAGTCGGCGCATCTGGCCCTCGAGGCCAGTGGTTATGACTGGCGCGAACAGGCGGTGGATGTGTGCCAGCGCCGTTTCGGGCAGTCTCCGGCAGGCAGCCCGAAAGAGCGGGCCAGGCAGCTGCGTTTTCTCCAGTATCGGGGCTTTGCTGGTGCCGAAATCAGTGCTGCCTTGAGGGGGCGGTTACCCGACGAGGATTGACCGTCGTCCGAACGGGCCGGTTTTCCCTGCTTTTTCCCCTACGAATCAGTCCCTTGTGTCTATATAATCGCC
>CAYGBB010000188.1:0-4570 GCA_964347985.1 uncultured Moraxellaceae bacterium | reverse complement strand
ATTGTCGAGTACCTTTTCCAGAAAGCGGTAAATCATTGTGTGCTCCACCATGAATTCATGTACGTTCAGTTTCCTTTCGGCATGGTCAATGGCTGCCTGAGCCGGTAGGAAAGCAATGTGTTTGTCTGCTAGTCAGAAATTCCGGCGAAACCCGCTCAGAAGAACCAGGTCACTTCCAGTCGTGCAAAATTGTCCTGCGTCAGATTGCGCAGCTTGTACTCTCCATCCGGCAGTACCAGGAATTCGAACGGGGTTTGCACCGGGCGGGAGTTTTCGAGGCGGCGCAGCTCAAGGCTGCCTCGCCAGCTCTCGCCAAATCGTGTCGTGGCTTCGATGCTCAGAAAGCGCTCATGCGAATGCGGATCAGCAATAAGTCCGAACAGGAGGTCTGAAGAGGCGGCGTCATTGAAGATCAGGCGGGTGCCAACGAGAACGTCGTGTTCAAACGGCGTGGTTGCTTTTTCATCCCGGCTGTCGTGCAGGTATTCGGCCAGCCATCCAATATCCATCGGGCTACCGAAGATGCCCACTTGTGTGTATTCAAAGCCGATATCAGCCGCCCGGTAATCCTGCAGGCCACCTTTTCGGGCGATGACCTCCAGCTTCCATAGCCAGTCACCATGTGTGTATTGGCTGTCCACGCCCAGTTGCTGGATGAGTGGGTAGTGCGGTGCCAGCACTGGCTGGTAGCCGGGCAGGAAGCCCGCAGGAACGGGTCCTGGTGCAAAGATGATCTGGGCTGGGTCAACGACAGGGCGCAGTTCGGGCTCACGGGCGGTGCCGGAAAATGCACTGATTCCCAGGCGCAAGGCGGATGTGTTCAGCTGCCAGCGTGCGGCCAGATCAAGGCGCTGGTTTTCGCGTGATGATTCCCAGCTGGTAAGCCGGGTGTCGACAACCAGCGGCAGGCGCAGGCGGCCATCCTGCCCAGGAAATGTCCTTTCCCTGGCGCCAGTGAGCACAAAGAAGTCAAACGTCTGGCCATCACGTTCCAGTGACAGGTTGAGCATTCCCTGTCCCAGCTTTCGCTCGCCATCAATGCTTTCGACCATGTCGGTCTGATTGATGATGTCGACCAGATGCATGCCTTCAGTGACACCCCAGAAGACCTGCCGCATTCCCGCCCTCAGTTCATATCCGGTTCCGGAGTGACGCCAGAAAGCCTCTCTCACGTCGGCGTGGGTGCGCTCTTCATCTTCGGCATCGACACGCAGAAAAGGTGTTGCGGTCACTGTGTCATGTGCATCATTGAAGCTGTGCCATAGCTCAAGCTGTGCACGGAGCGAGGCATTGGTGCGTGACTGCCCCTGAGCGCCTGCTGTGGAAAAGGCCCAACCTTCCATGCCGGCTTCGCCACGATGCTCGAAGGCGACTGCGGCCCCGGCCAGTGTCAGGCCGGAGAGCATGAGAAGTTCGCGTACAAGCCGCATCACTTCACCCGCATCAGCGCATTCTGGGTGAAGTCCTCAGGCTTGAGGCCTGTATTGAAACGATAGTCGGAAATGCGCAGACGCGTCTGCTTGCCGGTCTGGTGATTGACCATCAGCATGTCACCGGCGCGCCAGTGCTTGTTTTCGTATTTCCTGAATCCGGTCGCCGTGTAGGTCTTCAGCAGTTTTTCCTTGCGATCCACATACTCGATACGGCGGATGAGGTAGTCCTGTTTGTCCACCCACATGAGCTGGCGCGTGTAACCGGAATAAGTGTCACGTGGAGTCCGCTCGACCACGAAGCAGGGCAGGCCGTCACGGGTTTCCTCGCGAAGAAACCTGTAGGTGTATTTCTGCCAGAATGGAGTAACGATGTCCTCGAAAGCAAACTCGGAGCCCATGAATGGGCCGGACTTGTTGCGGGAACCAATCTGCTTGACGCGCTTTACCGCCGGCAGGTACAGCCACTGCTCATCGTCACCGTCGGGATGATTCCAGGAAAGCAGGGCGGTTCCGGCCAGATCACGCGGTGTATCGAACACCATCAGGGTGCGGTCGCCGGAAGTGCCGTCCTCAAGGCTCTGCATGCGCAGCACCCGCGACGCGGTTTGTCCGCTGGGGCTGACCAGCAGCATGTCCAGTGCCATGCGCGTGTCGCCATAGCCATGCAGCTGGGCATCAGCACGTATGGCAATGTCCTGGCCGCGATCAACCGGAGGAGCGGCCAGCAGGAGAGTCGGGAACAGGAACAGGACAGGCATCAGCAGGGCGCGCATATAATCCTCTTTGTCTGACAAAAAATGATTTTTGTCTAACGGGATTGAATGATACGCAGACCTGCCTTTGATAATAATGTCATGACCCGCCGGCCACATGCACTGATGCGGTCACGTAGGGCCATTGTATTTGTTATTGTCCCGTGGCAGCCCGCTGCCAACGCGCAAAGTACATGGCAGAGATAAAGCAGCTGGCTGTCAGGATAGCCCGGATGACAGCAACCTTTCCCTCCATTCCCGGCACCATGCCCCCGAGTACCGCCCAGCAGAAATAGGGCAGCAACAGGATGCCCAGCCAGACCGCGCTGAAGGCGCGCCCTTTTACTATCGGCCAGATAAACAGGCCGGGAGGGATGATCTTGATGGCGATGACAACCAGCACGGTTACCAGGCCCATGGTGGGAGGGGCAAACAGCACCGTTTCCACCGCCATGAATGCCAGCAATATCCCAACCAGAGCCAGTGTCAGTTTCCGGGCTTGTTCAGCACGTACTGTGCTCATGCCAGCCCCCGACGGGCATGACGTGCCAGACGTTGTCCCAGTGCCAGGCACAGGTCGCTTTCCACGGCATCCACAGGGCGCTTGCTGTCGGCACCGGCGAGGTGGCTGGCACCATAGGGCGTACCGCCACCTGTAGTGTTCAGCAAGCCGGCCTCGGAGTAGGGGATGCCAAGGATGGTCATGCCATGGTGCAGCAGTGGCAGCATCATGCTGATCTGGGTGGTTTCCTGCCCGCCATGCAGCGAACTGGTTGAGGTAAAGACGGCCGCAGGCTTGTCGATCAGTGCCCCGTTCAGCCACAGGCCGCTGGTGCCATCGAGAAAGTACTTCAGTGGTGCCGCCATGTTACCGAACCGTGTCGGGCTGCCCAGTGCCAGGCCGGCACAGTTGGCCAGGTCTTCCGGAGTGCAGTAGAGCTCGCCTTCCTCGGGAATATCCGGGGCCGTTGCCTCTGTCACGGTAGAAACAGCAGGAACCGTGCGCAAACGTGCCTCCAGTCCTTCCTTTTCAATGCCGCGGGCAATCAGGCGGGCCATGGTGCGGGTGGCGCCATGACGGCTGTAGTACAGCACCAGTATATAGGGAGAGTTACTCACGTCAGCAGTTCCTTGAGGCGTTCAGGGGGGCGGGCTATAACCGCGCGATTGTTGTTTACCACGATCGGACGTTCCAGCAGGCGGGGATGCTTGGTCAGCAGGGTAATGATGTCAGCATCCGTCAGGGCAGGGTTGGCCAGCCCAAGTGTCTCGTACTCTTCTTCCTTGCTGCGCAGGAGCGCGCGTACGGGCAGGTTTAACTGGCGGATCAGCGTCTCCAGCATTGTGCGGTCCGGAGGCGTCTCCAGATAGCGGATAATGGTTACGGGCTCGCCGGTGGCTTCCAGTAGCGCCAGTGCTTCGCGCGACTTGGAGCAGCGCGGGTTGTGATAGATCGTGAGCATGGTCGGGTATCGTCAAGACTATGGCCGGCATTGTAGCCATGAAGGCAGGACAGGTCACACTCGACAGTAGGGACCATGACGGGAATACTTGGCCAGTTCCCCGGTTTGACTGGAAAACCCATGCCGTTGCCTGTAATCCGCCAGAGTGTGCCCTTTGCCCGGTTTGTGATCACGCGATTCCTGGCAGACAACTGCCGACAGAATGCCATGGCACTGACCTACACCACGCTTTTTGCCGTGGTGCCAATCATGACGGTGACATTTGCCATACTGTCGGCAATTCCCTCCCTGCAGCATGTCAGTAATGACATCCAGAGTTTCGTGTTCCAGCATTTCATACCCAGTACTGGTGCTGTCGTGCAGGAGCGCTTGCAGGAGTTTTCCCGGCAAGCGCGGGGTCTCACCGTTGTGGGTGTTGTCATTCTTTTCGTGACGGCCTTGATGATGCTGGTCACGATTGAAAAGGCGTTCAACGAGATATGGAATGTGCGCGTGGCCCGCAAGGGTGTGGTCAGCTTTCTGCGCTACTGGGCTGTGCTGAGCCTGGGGCCTCTGCTCCTCGGCGCGGGTTTCGGGATCTCCTCGTACCTGACATCACTCAAGTTGTTCAGTACGGCAGTCTCTGTTGTGGACGATGTGTTCCCGGGCTTGCAACTGCTGCCATTTGTGTCGACAACACTCGCCTTCACGTTGTTGTATGTGGCAGTGCCCAATTGCAAGGTGCCATTGCGGTCAGGTTTTCTGGGGGGGATATTTGCAGCACTGTTGTTTGAGCTTGCAAAGAGTGGCTTTGGTTTTTTTGTCAGTCACTTTTCTTCTTATACGTTGGTGTATGGTGCCTTTGCAGCATTTCCCGTTTTCCTGATCTGGATCTATCTTTCGTGGGTGATCATTCTGCTTGGTGTCGAGGTCACCAGGGCGC
>CAYGBB010000187.1:0-4574 GCA_964347985.1 uncultured Moraxellaceae bacterium | reverse complement strand
AGCCTGCACCATCAAGCCTGCGCCAGCGAATGGTGCTCCCGAAAATGCGCCACCACGGCACGGTCGGTGATATAACCGTGCGCCACAAACCAGGCGATGGCATCGCGCAGGGTTTCTTCAATCGGACGTACCGTGAGTCCCAGCTCATGCCGTGCCTTGGAGGCATCGGCAATCAGGCCTTTTTTGGTGACTTCCAGTTCTACCGTCGTCGTGAAGGGTGCCTTTTTCGTGAAACGGGCCATTGCCGTCAACACCCACGCCACAGGTTTCAGGACATCCGGGG
This sequence comes from uncultured Moraxellaceae bacterium, assembly GCA_964347985.1. Classification (GTDB taxonomy): domain Bacteria; phylum Pseudomonadota; class Gammaproteobacteria; order Pseudomonadales; family Moraxellaceae; genus UBA2031. The sequence goes on along the minus strand of CAYGBB010000187.1, from coordinate 4,291 downwards.
GGAGCACGATCAGGGGACGCCGGATACCGGTAATGCGCAGGGCGCGCCGCACAATGTCCTCATGCGTAAAGTTTTCGCCGCCGAGAATATAACTTTCGCCCGTGCGGCCTTTTTCCAGGGCCAGCACATGCCCCATGGCGCAGTCACGCACATCGATGTAATTCGCCTCGGTGGCCAGCGCAATCGCCACCGGTGTCTTGAACATTTCCGTGAGGATGGTTCCTGTCGGTGTCGGGCCGACATCGCCCGGCCCGACCGGGGCGGCCGGGCACACGATTACCACATCCAGGCCCTGGCGTGCATAACGCTCGGCCAGTTTGTGCGACTCGTATTTGGTACGACTGTAATGCGAGTCGCCCAGGGCAAACGGCGAACGTTCATTACAGGCCGTATCCAGCCCCTGTCCGGCGAACACGGCAAAGGAACTGGTATAGACGACGCGTTTCACCCCCTGCTGCAAGCACTCCTCCAGCACCAGGCGCGACCCATCGACATTGACCCTGTCCATCAGGTCCATGTCCGGTAGCCAGAGTGCGTAAATCGCCGCCAGATGAAACACCACGTCACACCCTGCCACGGCACGCTGCACGTCGTGCAGGTTCAGCAGATTGCCCGCCATCAGCTCCACGCCCTGCACACCCTTCAGGTTAAGCATGTTTTCCTGCGGCAGATGCAGCACACGCAAATGCGCATCGGGATAGCGATGACGCAATATCCTGACCACATTGGAACCAATGAATCCGGCACCGCCGGTGACGAGAATTTGTCGGGGAGAAGACACGATCGACATGGAATGTTTCCTGTTCTGTGCCGGGATGGCTGATCCGGGCAGTTAGCCTGAGGGGAATATGAATGGGCTGGCAGAGTCAGCCAAACTTCTTGTCGGCCACAAACGGATTGCTGCGCCGCTCCTGACCTATCGTGGACATGGGGCCATGACCGGGAATGAACTGCACCTCGTCGCCCAGCGTAAACAATTGCTCGCGTATGGACCTCACCAGAGTGGCGTGATCCCCCAGCGGGAAATCGGTACGGCCGATGGAACCGGCAAACAGCACATCGCCCACTATCGCCAGTTTTGCTTGCGGCTCGAAAAACACCACATGACCCGGTGTATGTCCCGGGCAATGCCGCACTTCCAGCACCAGCTTGCCGATTTTTACCGTGTCGCCCTGATGCAGCCAGCGCGTGGGCACAAACGTGCGTGAAGGCTTGAAGCCGAACATGCTCGCCTGCATGGCAAGACGATCAATCCAGAACTGGTCACCTTCCTGCGGACCGACAATGGGCAAGCCTTCCTGCTCGGCAAACTCCGCAGCAGCGCCGGCATGATCAATATGCGCATGCGTCAGCAGGATCTGCTTTACTGTGACGCCAGCGCTGGCAATGGCAGCGCGGATGCGATCAAGGTCGCCCCCCGGATCCACCACTGCGGCCTCCAGGGTCTCTGCGCACCAGTGCAGGGAACAGTTCTGCTCGTAAAGGGTAACGGGAATGATGCGGTAGGGCATGACAGACTCACGGGCAAGAAACAGGCAGGGCGATTATGCCCTGTGCCGTGCATGGACAACACGCCGAGTTTGTCATGCCCTACCGCAGGCAGCAGGATGAGAAGCCCGGATGAAAAAGCCGCCTTTCACCGGGAGGGCATGCCGGTGTGGCGTCGACGCCTCCGGGGAATACCGATAACATCACGGTGCATGCTGGCGCAGGGCCGTTAACATGGCCTGGCCCAGCCCGCCGGCTGATGCCATGAGCGCAGGGAAGTGTCACAGGATCGTGACGTTGACAGGGACCACCTGACCACCTGAAGTGACGATCCTGATTCATGCTGTACTGGTACCGCCATCGCGCCGACATTCCGGCCTCCATTCTGATTGCCGTTGTTTTCTCCCTGCAACTGTGGGCTTTTTTCAGCATCGACCATGCCTTGCCACTCGCGGGCACTGTCGGCCTGCTCATGGCCTTGCAGGTTTCCTGCGGTGCCATCTGCCACAACCATCACCACGTCAATATATTCACGCGCCCCTGGGCCAATCGCCTGATCGAAACCGTGATGTATCTGCAAACCGGCACCAGCCCCTGGTCCTGGACCATTCATCATAATATCGGCCACCATCGCGACTATCTGGATCAGGCCAAGGACCCCTCGCGCTGGCAGGAAGCTGATGGCAGCGTCATGCATCGGCTGAAATACGATTTTTACAATGCGGCCATGATTTATCCGGAAATCTGGCGGATAGGCCCGCAGCACCCCATTGTGTTTTCCCGCTTCAAACGCTGGTTTGTACTCGGCAATCTGGCCCTGCTGGGTTTTATGCTGATCAATCCGCTCAATGCCTTGATCGTGTTTGTCCTGCCCATGGTCATGATGCTGGTGGTACTGCTGGACAATACCTTCCAGCAGCACTCCGGCCTTGCCACCCACGACCATCATCTGGCCTCGCGCAATGTCGAGCACCCGCTGTACAACGTCACCTCATGGAACCTGGGCTATCACACTGCCCACCATCTGCACCCCGGCATACACTGGAGCAAACTGCCCGCGCTGCATCGCCGCATCCGCCACCGCATTCCTGCCGTGCTGATTTCACCAAAACTCATCCCCGACCTGAACCACGACATCCCCCATGCCTTGCCGGAAATGACCGAAACCCTGCCGGACTGATTGCTCTCCCCCTGGCGGCAGCCATCCGCTAGAATCCTGCGGTCTTGAAACACCCTGCTGCGGCAGGGCCGTCGCGTCTGCAGGAGAACCCCGCCATGCCATCCATGGATGTTGTTTCTGAACTCGAATTCTTTGAAGTGAATAACGCCATCGCCAATACGGTGAAGGAAATCGCCACCCGTTTCGACTTCCGTGGCCACAAGGTTGAGGTCGAACTCAAGGAAAAGGACAAGCTCATCAAGCTGAGTGCTGAAAGCGACTTCCAGATTGATCAGGTGCGCGCCATGGTGGAGGCCAATTTCATCAAGCGCAAAATGGATCCGCAGTGCCTGGACCCGCAAAAGATGGAAGCCTCGGGCAAGGAAATTCACCAGACCATCAAGCTGCGCGATGGCCTGGATTCCGATACTGCTAAAAAGATTGTGAAGATCATCAAGGAATCCGGCATCAAGTCACAAGCCAGCATCCAGGGCGAGAAAGTCCGCATCACTGACAAGAAACGCGATGTGCTGCAGGAGGTCATGGCCCTGCTGCGCGAACAGAAGCTCGGCGTACCCTTGCAGTTCAATAATTTCAAGGATTGAACGCCCGCACGGCAAGCATCCGTGAAACGAGAAGGCCACGTTTATGCTGGGCCCTCTCGTTTCAGCAGATCATCCGGCAATGCACCTACGCAGGCACGCCACTCCGGCGATAATCAAGCGGTGTCAGCCCCGTCCATTTCTTGAAAACCCGCGAGAAGTTCGAGCTTTCCTGAAAGCCCAGAATATAGGCAATTTCCTTGATGGATTTATCAGTACCGCGCAAGTAGTGCACAGCCTGTTCATGCCTTTCCTTGTCGAGCAGAGACTGGAAGGAAGTGTTATGACAACGCAGGCGATTGCGGAAAGTGCGTGCCGACATGTTGAATGACAAGGCGACTGACGACATACGGGGCAACGGGCCATCGCTACGCTTGAGATAAAAGCGCACAGAGTCCACAAAAGAGTTCTGCGCGTTCACCAGATCCATGCGCTCACTGATCTGGTGAACAAGCAGGCGATGCGTGTCTTCATCGGAGGTCTGTACCGGGTAATCCAGAAATTCATGCGGAATCGATACGCCATAGAAGCTGGCATTGAATTGCACATGGCTGTCAAAATACTGTTCATAGGTATGCGCATGGGGCGGCGCGGCATGCGCAAAATGGAACACCAGCTCACGCGTACGCTCGCCCAGAATCAGTTTGAGAATATTGAAGGTGCCGAGCAGTGTGACGTCATAGGTCAGCACCGGATCTATCGGCACATCGCTGATGATGTCGAAAACGATGACCCGGTTACGGCGGCGATCCTCCTGATGCAGGAGCAGAAAGGGCGCAATCAAGCCGACGTAGTCATAGAACAGGTCAATGGCCGACTGCAGGTTGCGACCGGTCAGCACCGCTGCGCCCAGCAGGCCGTGCGAGCTGGGTCGCAGGGTGGCCGCATAGCGCAGTCCTATGTCGGATGACTGGCACAGGCGGGCGCTGTTATTGAAAATGGTGACGACATCCACAAAGGGCACCGCCAGCTCAGGCGCATCCAGCTGACTGCGTACCAGCCCCGTCCCCTCCAGCGTTTTTTCAGCCGGAATATTCCAGTC
>CAYGBB010000186.1:0-4582 GCA_964347985.1 uncultured Moraxellaceae bacterium | reverse complement strand
TGAGTTATCGCGGTTTTTTTGCCGAACAGGATGCACAACGCCTGGCCACCCAGCTCGAACAGCAGGGCTGGGAGGTGTACATGAGCGGCATCCCGGCCTATTCCACCCTTGGCTGGTTTCGCGATCCGGTGCTGTCCAGCTTTGTGTACCAGCCCGAGGCAGAACTGGCGGAGCTGATTTTTCACGAGCTCACCCATCAGGTGCTGTTTGTTCCTGGCGATACCGTGTTCAACGAAAGTCTCGCGTTCACCGTGGCCGAAGAAGGGCTGCGCCGCTATAGCGAAAAATTCCCGCAGGATCTGGAGCGGCTGGCACTCGCCAAAAAACGGCGTGACGAGTTTGTGGCCCTTGTGCTCACGTATCGCCAGCGCTTGCAGGCACACTTTGCCACGGCCGGCAGTGATGACGAGAAGCGGGCCGGAAAAGCAGCCATTTATGCTGCCCTGCAAGCCGCCTATGCCGAGCAAAAGCAGCAGTGGGGTGGTTATGCCGGGTACGATGCCTGGTTTGCCGCCGTTAACAATTCCCGCCTGAATACCGTGGGCACGTATTACGATCTGGTGCCGGCGTTGCAGCAATTGCTGCGCAATCACAACAACGATCTCCCGCGATTTTATGATGCCTGCCGGGAGCTGGCACGCCTGCCACAACCCGAACGCCGCAAGCGCTTGCAGGCCTTGCTGGCGGTGGAAGTAAACGTAGAACCGGGCGTGCAACCACCCGTAGAGCCACCCATGGGAAAATCTTCCGCATGACACTCATTACGTTACCCGAAAAGCGGGTCGCACTGGCGTTCAGTGACTACCTGCGCAGTGTCGGCATCAGCAATCACATCACGCGGGATGCGGATGGCTATGCCATCCAGCTGGAGCAAGAGGCCGATAGCGCACGCGCCCGTGAAGAAGTAGAAGCCTTCGTGATTGATCCTGCCAACCCGCGGTACTGGCAAGCCTCATGGCAGGCCGGAAAGGTTCAGGCAGAGCCCGTGTATGACGATGCCAACCAGCCTGCCGCCACCGCAAACTGGTGGGCGCGGGCAGGGTGGTTAACCCGGCTGGTCGCGCTGTTGTGTGTTGTGGTGTATGCCGTGCTGAACCTGTCCCCGACGACCGTGTTCGATATCTTGCGCTACCCCCCCGAGCTGACCATTGCCGCCATCAACGGGCAATGGTGGCGCCTGCTCACCCCCGCCATTCTGCACTTCAGCCTCATGCACATCGCCTTCAACCTGTTGTGGTGGTGGGAGCTGGGCGGGCTGGTCGAGCGTGGCCAGTCGGCAGCACGGCTGCTCGGCATTACCGTGGTCATTGCCCTGGTCAGTAATGCGGCACAAGGGCTGGAGTACGGGCCAAAATTCGGCGGCCTTTCCGGGGTGATATACGGCCTGCTCGGTTATCTCTGGATTTACCCGTTGCTCAATCCCGCCGCCGGGTTCCGGATGCGCAAGGAAATACTCTGGTTCATGCTGGGCTGGCTGGCACTCGGGTATACCGGAGTGATTGATGTAATACTTGGCCCCGTTTCCAATATTGGCCACCTGAGCGGGCTGCTGGTCGGCATGGTATTGGGCGCATTGATTGGTGTGGTCAATCGTGGCCAGGCGGCACGCATCTAGTTATTAGTTCAGGGCTTGGTTCAGGGTGTGGTCCAGAGTTTGGTTCAGCTAGCCGGGAAGTTTGAGCAAATGAATGCCAGCAATGGAAGTGCCGGAAAGTCATGGTATCTGGTTCAGTGCAAGTCACGGCAAGACGAGCGAGCCGAAGAAAACCTGACTCGGCAGGGCTATGTCTGCTACCGGCCCCTGTACCAGCGAGAGCGCCTGCTGCGTGGGCAGCGGCAGATCATTGAAGAGTCCCTGTTTCCGGGCTATCTGTTCATTCACATCAGTGAGGTCGATAACTGGGGGCCACTGCGCTCAACCCGGGGCGTGATACGTGTGGTCGGTTTTGGCAACCAGCCCCTGTCAGTCAATGACTGTGTTATCGACAGGCTCAAACAGCACGACAACGCCCCGGCGACCCAGGCCATGTTCACTGCTGGCGAGAAGGTACGCATCATGGAAGGCCCCTTTTCAGAGCTGGAGGCCATTTTTCAGGAAATGGACCGCAACGAGCGGGTTGTGCTGCTGCTGAACTTCCTTCAGCGCGAACAGCGCATCCATGTGCCTCTGGCCAATATTGGCAGGGTTTGATTCATATTTTCGGATATGTTGTTTTGCTCTGAGTTCACGGACACATCTGATAAGCCCCATGTGGGCGCTGCGGTGTGTCGTGGCAACAGGAAGAAGGTTCTCTGTAGGGTACAAACATGACGCCATTAAGCTGGCCTTGTCCAGAAACAAGTCAGCTAGTCATGTCGCCCAAGATCTGGGCATAGTCCCCAACTTGCGGAGCCGGGTGTGGGGGCTGAAGGCAGCCAGCCCCAGAAAGTAGTTCCCAGGGCAAGGCAAGACGCGGGATTAAAGCTGCCTGCCTTCGAACGGGAGCTGGCCCAAGTCAAAGAGGGGTTCAAAAGTTGATGGTGCGCCAGAAAGGACTTGAACCTTCACGTCTTGCGACACTGGAACCTAAATCCAGCGTGTCTACCAATTCCACCACTGGCGCACAGGTGGGCGACTATACCAAAGCAGTTGCCGTTGGTGGAGTCACCGGCCTAAAGAAAACCCGGTGGAACTTTCTGATCGGGCGACTGCTGGCCCAGTGCGGCGGCGTTGCGGGCGGCACGCAGGAAATCCTTGTCGTAATAGGCCTGCGCCAGCTGGTGCAGTTCCTCTGTAAGGCGTTCACGCAGCACAGTCAGGGATTCGGGGCCTGTATCCACCCGGGTGACGCCAAACTCGCCAAGGTGTTGTGTTTGTCGTGCGGCAGACTTGAGCAGGGCAAACAGGTGAACCCAGGGGCTGCCATCCTCACGATGCGGAATGCGGTAGTGCGCCAGTTGTGATGCCAGCCGTGCCGGATCGTCAACCCGGAAGCAGGTGGCCAATACCTGCGCCAGCAGCGCATCCAGCCGCATCCAGATCAGTTGCTTCTGGGTATCGGTATAGCGATTCCAGTCGATGACCTCGTGCAGGTAGCGGCGGCAGCCACGGCATACGGTGTCCCCGAACGTGGTGGAACAAATACCAATACAGGGTGTGGGGACTTTATCAAAGATCATGATCGAACAGCAGGTGGCTCTGGGGGGCGGGCAGGCATGAAACAGTAGCAGAATTGGTCGCTTGGAGCATGGGCCAGGGCATGGACAGGGGTGGGGGATGTTACGGTGTTCGCGATTTATGTCGCCAGGGTTTGACCCGCTGCAGCGATTCTGCGAAAAAGGCGCGCCATTCCATTTTGTTTCAGCCCTTTCTGTGTCGTTTTTTCTGTATCAAGGTTGTGAGCCATCATGAATACTTATGTCGTTATCAAGCACATTCACATGACTGCAGCACTCGCCAGCGGAGCATTCTTTCTGCTTCGCGGTCTCTGGATGATGCAGGAATCCTCCCTGTTCAATGCCAAACTGGTGCGCGTACTGCCGCACGTGATTGACACGGTGCTGCTGATCTCCGCCCTCACGCTGGTTGGCTTTATGGGCTCTCTGCCTACCTTTGTGCTGGTCAAGGTGGCTGCCTTGTTCGTCTATATTGCCCTTGGCATGATGGCGTTCCGCTTCATGAAGGGATGGGGCAGCCGGGTATTCATGTTTTTTCTGGCGTTCTCGGTTTATGCCTTTATTTTGAGTGTTGCCATAACCAAACATCCGCAGGGCTTTTTATCGGCTATCCTGTGAGCAGATTGGCAGTTTGTTGGCTAGTATGTTGTTCGAGCGTAAAACAGGGGTTCCGCTCCCCCAACGCTTTTGTTACAAAGGCGCCACCGGGCTAATGCCCCTGTACTGAGTTCAAGGAGATTTCTCATGCGTATTTTGACAGCGTCGGCCCTCATGGCCGTTGTGGCACTCGCTGGTTGCACCACTAATCCGTACACGGGCGAGCGTCAGGTCAGCAAGGCTGGTATTGGTGCAGGCCTTGGTGCTGTTGCAGGTGCCGCTATTGGTTATTCCACTGGCGACAACAAGAAAGAGCGCCAGGAAGCCGCACTCAAGGGTGCTGCAATCGGTGGTGTGACAGGCGGCGGTGTTGGCGCCTACATGGATTATCAGGAAAAGAAACTGCGTGATCGTCTGGCCGGTGTGGGCGTGGGCGTGCAGAAGGACAAGGCCACTGGTGTGATCACGCTGATCATGCCGGGCAATATCACCTTCGCAACTGCACAGAGCAGCGTGCGTGCAGATTTCTACCCGGTGCTGGATGCCGTGGCTGATGTGTTCAAGGAATACAACAAGACCACCATCACTGTGTCGGGTCACACCGACAATGTTGGCCGTGATGACTACAACATGCAGCTCTCGCAGAGCCGTGCCAGCTCGGTGGCACAGTATCTGATCAGCCGTGGTGTTGCTGGTGGCCGCGTAAGCGCTGTTGGTTACGGCAAGACGCAGCCGATCGCTGACAACTCCACTGAAAACGGCCGTTCGCAGAACCGTCGTGTGGAAATCCGCATCGATCCGCCTGCTTCGATGTAATTGCTGCCAGCCA
>CAYGBB010000185.1:0-4645 GCA_964347985.1 uncultured Moraxellaceae bacterium | reverse complement strand
AAGCGGTAATCCAGCCTGATCCCGAGCGAGGCCGGATCAATCTGGTAGCTGCCGGCATTGGCGCCGACAAAGTTGCGCTTGCTGATTTCCTCATCAAAAAAACCCAGCAGATTGTAACCATCGAGCGCCACGCTGAGTTGCTGGTCAACCTGCCATTTCAAACCGGCATTCACGTAAGTATTACCCTTGGCCGTGCGTGAGTTGCTGCCATCGTAAACACCATAGCGGCGATACGTGGTGCCGGGCAAAGCGGTACCAGCATTGGCGGTCGTCCAGCGGGAGAAATTATCAGTGCCCGGAAAACCCCAATAGTGCACCAGCGATGACGACAGCTTGACCGTTTCGGTGAGATCACACAGCAGCGCAAGCTTGGTCAGATGACTCGACCAGAACCCGACATCATCACCCACGCCATTCTCCGCATCCGCAACCGTCAATACGGTGACAGCTACATCCGGGTTTTGCCGGGCATCCAGCAACTTGCTGTAACCGTGTGACGCCGCCAGCTGCCAACGCCCGGACTGGTATTTCATGGCCAGTTCCAGCACCCCGATATCAAAGCGGCCGGCTTGCGACTGGTTACCCGTGAGCGACGTATCAAACGCATTCATGCGCTCAAACACCAGCGACGATTCGTAAGACAGTGCCGGTGTGTGCTGACGCTCCCAGCGCAACTCGAGCGAATCGAGTGTTTCAGGATCGAAGGTTTTGTCCGGCTCGACGCGACGATCGAGCAGCATCAGTATTTCCATGGGCTTGCGCAGCGAGCGCGCCGCAATGGCTTTCAGTGTGTCTTGCCCGGTCAGCTCGTGCACCAGCGCCAGACGCGATGACAGCAGCCAGTCCGTATAATCGTGCTTGTCGAGACGAAAACCGGCAAAACTGGTCGTGGCATCATTGAGCTGCCATTGGTCTTCCAGCATCAGGGCTTGCGTCGATGTCGTCCAGTCCGCCTCGAACTCCGGTAATACCGCACCGCCCTCGATGCGGCGGGTACTGGTAAACGGCTGGTGTTTGGCTTCGACGCCAACGGCAATGGCGTGCGTTGGCGTCGGCCGCCAGGTGGTAATGACTTTGCCCTCGACATGCCCGTCATCAGCAAATTCGTTGGTACGAAACTCCAGCGGACTCAGCGTCTGGCTGCGCAACCAGCGATAGCGTGTGTTATGCCAGGCTAGGTGATATTCAAACTGCAGATCGGCGCTGTAGGCCTGCCGGTAATTCAGTGTCGCCATGAGCTGTGTGTGATCTTCATGGCTCCGGTTGAAAAACCAGTCGAGATCGACCGCCGGATTGGCGGCGAACATGCCGGTGATGCCCGGCAGCAGCGTTGCTGCGCCATCCTGCACGCCGGCCCAGGACTGCGGCGGACTCCGGCGCTCATGGGTATAACGTAGCCAGGCATTGAAGTTGCCTTTGTCATAGCGCACAAAGACTTTCTCCTGCGGGGTGTCACTGCCGTTGACGCCGTCAAAGCGAAGATTGTCCGCCGCCGTCCCGCCCTGTACCGGCCCCCAGAAGCTGTTGAACGAGTGTCCAAAATAAATGGGCGCATCGCTGTAGTCCGGCCCGCGATAATCCGCCAGGCCCGCATAGAAAAACACACCGCTGTCTGCGGCAAAGGCATGACCCGCCTGTGCCTCGATCGACCGCAGATGGTCGACGGGATTGAATTGACTGCGCGCACTGGCGCCCTGAAAGGAAAGACCGTCATGGGTGACCAGATTGATGGTGGCAATTTCGGCGCCGGGACCATACAGGAACGAGCCCGGCCCGCGCACCACCGTCATCGCTTGCAGATCGCCCATCAACGGCAGCTGCCGCTCGCTGACGGCGCCGTCAAAGATCTGGAAGTTCATCGGCTGGCCGTCAACCATCAGCAGGTAACGCTCGCCCCGAACGATCTGGATGCCACGAAAACCAATCGCCCGGCCATAAAAGGTGGTTTGCAACATCTGCATGTTGGGGACATAGAGCTCCATCAGCTCGTCGGGCGTGGTCGCCCCCGAAAAACGGATCTCGTCCTCACTCAGCCGCGTGATGGCGGCGGGTTGTCCGGCGAGCGCGGTTGGCGTCAGTGCGGCGGTGCTTTGCACGTTGATGGACATCAGCTCTTCAAGTGGCAGGCTGAATATGTCGATATCCGGAGCATGTTCACTGACGCGGGCGTGCGCGAAATCTGTCGCCAGCAGGGCCAGCAACGAAACCAGAACCCGACATCCCGGCATGGGCGCCATATCGACCCGCATTACACAGCCTCGAACACGGACAATAACGGCATGATTTCACGCTTCTCTGCAAACGGCCTGCAAACGGTCTGCAAACGGGCCGTCCCGCCAAACCCATCGGTACATCATATGGCTGAGCATAGGTGGACTGCTACTGAAAATCCATTGGTCGCCACTGAGTCACGCGACGTGCATCCATTGCCAACCCCTCAATTCCGACCAAAGATCAATATGAATTCACGACACACATGATGAATTGCCGACACACATGGAAATACCGAGACATCCAAAGCGACCATCCTGAAATGGTTGCCATCCAAAGAATATCGGTATATTCATGAGACCTGACAAAAATAATCAACTACGTTAATCCCGTAACTCCATGCCTATGGAGCATGCCAGTGAACGCATCTGTACAACACAGAACCACCTCCCGGTCATTTTTCCTTTCCGTAACTGCCATTGTGCTGTCATTCAGCACCGCCGCCAGTCAGGCAAACATCTCCCCCGCAAACTGTGCCATTGCACAGTACGAGCTCTTGTCGGCCTACCATGAGTACTTCAACACACCGAAAGATTATCGGCTAAAGCAAAACATTGTGACGCGCAATGACGAATTATCAGAGTGCGTGAACACAATAAGTGCCACGCTCACTCCGGATGTCGTCAATGCGTTGAATGCCAGCCAGAAAGGCATGCACACCGATTTGAATTACAACATCAGCACGCTGGAAAAAACGGGTGACGCTGAGCGCCAACCGGTTGCCAGCATGGTGAATTTTGCGCTGGAGACGACAAAAATTCTGGGGTCGCAAACAGACAGCAGCAATGCAACCGTCGGCTTACTCAAAAAACAGGCTACTCTGATGGCATATCTCAAAAGCCGTTATCTTGAGCGAGCCTACGCGCTTGGAGGAGTTGGCTTGATCCGGGAATCCAGTGCCGAACCCTCAATTGAGGAGCTGGTACTCGACTTCTCACAGAAGCTGGAAGTATTGCGCAAAGATAAAAGCCTGATCGCCAATGCCGAGCTTTACAAAAAGCTTAATGCCGTTCATGTCCGCTTCAATTTTTTGAAAAAATCAATCATGAACTACAACAAGGACGTCGTACCATTTGTAGTGGGGCATCACTCCGCATTCATCATCAAAACGCTTCTGGATATTTCCAGCGAGCTTGAGCAGAAATCATCAAAGGCAGCCTGATTTAACTAGCAACGGCTGACAACGCTAACTGTCATCACTACCGACACACGTGCTCAACCTGTTTGTTGTCGTCGCCAGCGTGCTGGCGGCATGCCGGTCCAGCGGCGGAAGGCACGGTAGAAGGTGCTGGCCTCGGCAAAGCCGAGCGACTGCGCGATGTCGGCAAGGGTGCGCTCCGGATCGGTCACGGCCTGCAGTGCCAGCTCGCAGCGCACATCATCCAGTAATCGTTCAAACGTCTGTCCCTGCTCGCCCAGTCGTCGCGCCAGGGTGCGCTCGCTCACCCCCAGTGCCTGCGCGGCCTGGGCGCGGCGTGGCACCTGTGTCCCCATGTGCACTGCCAGCCACTGCCGCACATCCGGAGCCGAGATGCTGTCTATGCCCAGCGCGGCCAGGCGGGCAGCGGTGTAGTGCTCATGCACCTGGGCCAGCCGGGGGTCCGCCTGCGGCAGCGGCTGATCCAGCAGGGCGTTGTCCACCAGCAGGCCGCTGAACGCCTGCTCGAACTCGACCGGGCAAGCAAACACCTCACGATAGCCCTGCAGCGGCCCCAGCCGGGCCTGGCTGAACTGCACCTGCAGCGGTCGCAATGCCGAGCCGGTCACCCAACCGGCCAGCCGGACCACGGCGGCCAGCACGGCCTCGATCTGGTAGGGACTGAAGGCCAGTTGGCCCTGCTGGGGGTGATAGACCACCCAGGTCGTCGTATGGCCCGCCAGCATCTGGAAGCGCCCGCCGTCGGAGATCAGGCGCTGGAATTTCTGCACCATGCCGATGGCCTCGCGCAGGGTGGCCGCCGACTGCAGTGCAAAGCCGACTCCGCTGATACCGGCCGGGCTGACCCCTGCACCGACCCCCAGGCCAAAGCCGGGATCCCCGGTGCAGCGTTCGGCAGCCCGCCAGAGCCGGGTGATGTAATCGATGGGCCAGCGCTCCCAGCCCAGCGCCTTGGCGGGAATACTGGCCGCGGTCAGCAGGGTATCGGCCGCCACGCCCTGGCGCTGGGCGGCCTCGATAACCGTGTTGACCCAGCCCATCGACACCGTGGCCTTCAAAGTCAATTTTCATGGCCCCTAAAGTCAAATCTGACCTGATCATAGTGGTATATGTTCACTACTGACAACGCATGTCCACGCATAACAAACACTACGGACCCTCTTCATGACCAAGCTCATTGCCTCAGACGTACTGGTTGCCGGCGGCGGCCTGGCC
>CAYGBB010000184.1:4017-4651 GCA_964347985.1 uncultured Moraxellaceae bacterium | reverse complement strand
GTTTCCAGCCAGTCTTCACGGCGGAATTCGCGCCGCTTGCTGCACACCGACTCGCCCAGATAGACAATGTCCACCGGTGACTCGGCAATGCGGCGATACAGCGCACGCATGCGTTCTGCCGACCAGAAATAAAGCAGGGGGCCTATCGAAATTTTCATGACGTGATCCGGTTCATTATTGCCACGAACGATGCAGCGCACCCAGCGTGGTTTGCGAGCCTTCGGAGACGCTGGCCAGTGCGGCATGCCAGGATGGTTCCGCCACAAAGGCATCCCCCTGGCGTTGCCAGCGATCAATGGCCGCACGCCAGACCTTGGTGACCTTGGCGACATAGGCCGGGCTGCGTTGCCGGCCCTCGATCTTGATGGCTTTCACGCCGGCCTTCGCCAGTTGCGGCAACAGGTCGAGGGCGTTCAGGCTGGTCGGTTCTTCCAGCGCATGAAAGGTATGACCCTCCACTTCAAAGCGGCCCTTGCACAGGGTCGGATACGCCGCATTTTCGTCCGGGCGGTAGCGGTCAATCAGCACATTGTTGAGACGGCTTTCCAGGCCGCGCGGCGTCTCCTGCCAGCGCACGGCATGTGCCGGTGAACAGGCACCGCAATTATTCGGCGAATCACCGGTGATGTACGAC
>CAYGBB010000184.1:0-4007 GCA_964347985.1 uncultured Moraxellaceae bacterium | reverse complement strand
GCAGCGGCCCTCGGCCATGATGCACAGCGAACCAAAACCAAAAGTCTCGATTTCCACCGGGGATTTTGCCGTCAGCCGCTCCACCTGTCGTAGCGACAATACCCGCGGCAATACCGCGCGACGAATGCCGAAATGCTGGTGATAGAAATTGAGCGACTCCAGATGCGTGGCCGAACCCTGCACGGAAAGATGCCGCGGCAAATCCGGATGCTGTTGTGCGGCATAATCCAGCAGGCCGATGTCGGCGAGAATCACGGCATCCATGTGCAGGCCGGCGGCGGTATCGATGGCCTGCATCCACAACGGCCAGCGTGACTGTTGCGGATAGGTATTGATGGCCATGAAGACCCGGCGCCCGCGCTCATGGGCGTAGCGCACACCTTCCGCCAGCGTGTGCTCGTCAAAATTCAGACCGGCAAAATAACGCGCGTTGGTGTTGTTGGAGAGGCCGACATACACCGCGTCGGCACCGCTATCCACCGCCATTTTCAGGCTCTGCAAATTGCCCGCCGGGCACACCAGCTCCATTTTTTCACCCATTGCCTGCTTTGCCGGAAGGGTAGGGCAGCTCTCCGTAAAAACCCTTGATCACGATCAAGCGCGGGGTGGTCGCAGAGGAATGCCCAGCTGTGGCCACAGGCGATCAATCGTTTCCTTGACGCGTGCATCCGGGCGGATGACCCGCCCCCATTCGCGGTCGGTTTCACCCGGCCATTTCTCGGTGGCATCAATCCCCATCTTGGCCCCCAGCCCGCTGACCGGTGAGGCAAAGTCCAGATAATCAATCGGCGAGTTATCCACCAGCATCGCATCACGACGCGGATCGGTGCGCGTACTCAGCGCCCACATCACATCGCCCCAGTCACGCACATCCACATCGGCATCCGTCACGATGATGTATTTCGTGTAGAGAAACTGCCGCAGCGTCGACCAGATACCCATCATGATGCGCCGCGCATGGCCCGGATATTCCTTGCGGATGCTCACCACCGCCATGCGGTAGGAACACGCTTCCGGCGGCAGGTGAAAATCGACAATTTCCGGAAACTGTTTTTTCAGGATGGGTACAAACACGTCATTGAGTGCCGAGCCGAGAATGGCCGGCTCATCCGGTGGGCGGCCGGTGTAGGTGCTGAGATAAATCGGGTCGCGCCGGTGCGTGATCCGCGTCAGCGTGACCACCGGAAAACTGTCGACTTCGTTGTAGTACCCGGTGTGATCACCAAAGGGACCTTCCGGGGCCGTGTCGCCGGGCTGGATGAATCCTTCCAGAATGAATTCCGCCTGCGCCGGCACCATCAGGTCCACCGTCTGCGCCGCCACCATTTCGGTTTTGGCGCCGCGCAGCAAGCCGGCAAATGAAAACTCGGAGAGGTGATCGGGAATCGGCATGACGGCCGCGAGAATGGTGGCCGGGTCGGCACCGATGGCAATCGCCACCGGGAACGGCTGCTGCGGAAACTGCGCACACCAGTCGCGGTAATCCTGGGCGCCGCCACGGTGTGCCAGCCAGCGCATGATGAGGCGGTTGCGCCCGATCACCTGCAGGCGATACACGCCGGCATTCTGGCGTTCCTGACGCGGCCCGCGCGTGATCACCAGCGGCCAGGTAATCAGCGGGCCGGCATCACCCGGCCAGCAGGTCTGGACGGGCAGGCGCCCCAGATCAAGGTCGTCGCCCTGCCACACACATTCCTGCACCGGCGCCTGCCGCACCTCTTTCACGTTCATGTGCAGGGCTTGCCGCACCATGGGCAACGCCGCCCACAAATCCTTCGCGCCTTTCGGTGGCGCCGGCTCGCGCAGGGCCGCCAGTTTTTCACCAAAGGCCTGCAGCTCGGCCTCGCCAGCCAGCCCCAACCCCCAGGCCACGCGCTCGCGGGTGCCGAACAAATTTGCCAGCAAGGGCATGCGGCTCTGGCCGGGACGCTCGAACAGCAGGGCAGGGCCGCCGGCCTTGAGCGTGCGCCGTGCCACCTCGGTGATTTCCAGTTGCGGCGAGACCGGGTGGCTGACCCGCACCAGCGCCTGGCGTTGCTCCAGAAAACTCATGAACTGACGCAGATCGCTGAAAACCGGCATACCCGACTCCTGCCTGGACTGCCTGCAGGATAACGGCTGACCACGCCGAGAGAATGACCGGCATCAAGGAGACGCGCGAAGGACTCGGGTAGCGTGATCATCATCGCAGGACAACCGGCAGGGCAGGAGCATCCGGCATGAGCACAAGCGCAGCCCCCGTCACCCTGGCCATTACCGGTGCCAGCGGAGCGCCCTATGCCTTGCGTTTGCTGGAGTGCCTGCTGGCCAGTGGTGCGCCGGTGCACCTGCTGCTGTCCGATGCCGCGCGCGTGGTCATCCCGCAGGAAACCGGCTGGGCCCTGCCGGAGTCGCACGATGCCCTGGTCGCGGCGTTTCATGAACGCTTTGCCGTCACCGCCGTCCAGTTGCAGATGCCCGCGCTACGTGACTGGTTTTCAGCGGTGGCCTCCGGCTCGAACGCGCCCCGCCGCATGGTGATCTGCCCCTGCAGCATGGGCACGCTGGCGGCCATCGCCCACGGCATGAGCGACAACCTGATCGAGCGTGCCGCGGATGTGGTCATCAAGGAGCGTGGCCAGCTGCTGCTGGTGCCCCGGGAAATGCCGTTTTCGCTCATCCATCTCGACAACATGACCACGCTGGCCCGTCTCGGCGTCACCCTGCTGCCGGCCGCGCCGGGCTTTTACCAGCGTCCGCAACAGGTCAGTGATCTGGTGGATTTTGTGGTCGCGCGCATCCTGGACCAGCTCGGCATTGCACATGCGCTGGGGCTGCGCTGGGGAACACCGCCGGCGTCATGAGGTCATTTCCTGCCATGTTGCAGGAAGCCACGCTCACGCCCCGGGTGCAGCCGGCGGCTTGCTCCACTGTGCCACGCCCAGAAAGATCACCCGCAGCTGTTTGGCAGCCTGATCAATCAGCTCTGCCTCGGCCGCCGGCCGGTCTGCCGGCAGCTCCAGTACCTGTTCGGTAATCATCACCATGTTGTTCACCACCATCTGCGCAATCATCTGCAGGTCGGTACTGGTAATGCGGCGGTCCGGCACCAGCAGGGCCAGATCCGTGGCCAGCTCGCTCACGAACAGGCGGATCTCGTTGCGGATGGCCATGCGGGTGGTGCTGCTGCCGGAAAAATATTCACGGATGGCAAAGCGGAAATAGCGGTCCTGCTCGCGCACGTAACGCACATACGTGGTCATTGACGAGCGAATGATCTTTTCGGCCGGCAGGGGCGTGGCGCGCACTTCGCGCATGCGCGAACGCAGGGTGCGAAAGGATTCGTCGACCAGCTCCAGACCCAGGCTGTCCATCCCCCGGAAGTGCCGGTAGAAGGCCGCCGGGACCACCCCCGCCGCCTTGGTGACCTCGCGCAGGCTGAGACTGGAGAAGGTCCGGTCTTCTGCCATCAGGTCGAGCGAGGCCTCGATCAGGGCCTGGCGGGTCTTGGAACGCCGGGCCTCATGGCCACCGACCTCCTCGCCGTCTTCGCCTTCTTTGCTCTTCCTTTTGTAAACAGCCATTACAAAAACCCGCCTTTGTGAACACCGACAATCCTAGTCCTGTCGGTAAATTTGATGCAAATCAAGCAACTAGCCGCTCGTCAGAATTTCAGTGAACACGTGTTGACTAATATCAAGCCAAGCGCTTTCATGTGAACACGTGTTCACAACACCTAAATCACAACTGCCTGCCACCCTGGCACGCAAGGAGCCCCGCGATGCTGAACCTCATCGACCGCGCCCTCAAAAGCCCGCTGGCCCAGGCACTGACCTGGCCGCACCGCGCTGAAACATACCTCGAATTCCTTGCCCCTCGCGTAGGCGGCACGGCCATCAAGGCCTCGATCAAGGCGGTTCACCAGGAAACCGACCGTGCCGTTTCCCTGGTGCTGGAACCCAACCACCGCTGGGCCGCCCACGTGCCCGGCCAGTATGTACCCTTTACCGTGGCCATCAACGGCCGCC